>JBDTXA010000003.1:0-88464 GCA_040006415.1 Rhodanobacter sp. | reverse complement strand
CCGACCACCTAGTTCGTAGCCAGGTACTCTATCCAACTGAGCTACGGGCGCACTGTAAAACCTGTTTGTTTGTCCGTTTGATGTTTGGGCATCAAGGCGGTCAACCAAGAAGCGGAATTATTCAGACTCAGCCTCTTCGCGTCAACCCTTTTCGTGAAAATTATTCGGCAAGCGATGTCGCAAATCCAGAAACTTCCGCGACCTGGCTCGCATAGCGAACTGAAAAACGAGCCATCAGAGATGAAGAAGGCAGCCGAAGCTGCCCTCTTCAGTCAAACATAAAGACATACCGTATGGCCGTCCAAACCTGTCTCAGATCAGATGCCGTTCCGATTCTGGGCGGCCGGATCGCCCACCTTGCCCACGGCCGAGCCGCTGTCCGCTCTCGGCGGAGGTGGCGGTGGCGTCGATCCTTTAGGCTCATCCTTAGACCAGTCAGCCGGCGGCCCGGGAACGCGGCCAGCCATGATGTCGTCGATCTGGTGCGCATCGATGGTCTCGTACTGCAACAGCGCATCCGCCATGGCGTGCAACTTGTCGAGATTCGCCGTCAGCAACTCCCTGGTATGTGAAAAAGCACGATCCAGGATGCCGCGAACGACCTCATCGATCTTGCTTGCAGTCTCGTTGGAAATGCTCTTGTGCTGAGTCACCGAGCGGCCGAGGAATACCTCATCCTCGTCTTCGCCGTAGGTGATCGGGCCGAGCTCGTCGGAAAGACCCCACTTGGTCACCATGTTGCGCGCCATCTTGGTAGCGCGTTCGATGTCGTTGGACGCTCCCGTGGTGACCTTGTCCGCACCGAAGATCAGCTCCTCCGCCACGCGACCGCCGTACAGCGAACACAGCTGCGACTGGATGGCCACGCGATTGATGCTGTACTTGTCACCCTCGGGCAGGTACATCGTGACGCCCAGCGCGCGACCACGCGGAATGATCGTTACCTTGTAGACCGGATCATGCTCCGGAACCAGTCGCCCGACGATGGCGTGACCGGCCTCGTGATAGGCGGTAAGTTTCTTCTCGTCTTCGCTCATCGCCATTGAGCGACGCTCGGTACCCATCAGAATCTTGTCGCGTGCCTTGTCCAGATGAGACATGCGTACTTCACGCGCGTTCTCGCGAGCGGCGAACAGTGCAGCCTCATTGACCAGATTCGCCAGATCAGCCCCTGAGAACCCTGGCGTGCCACGCGCAATCACCATGGCGTCGACGTCGCTTGCCGTCGGCACTTTGCGCATATGCACCTTGAGGATCTGCTCGCGACCACGCACGTCAGGCAGACCAACCACTACTTGCCTATCGAAACGACCGGGACGCAGCAGCGCCGGATCCAGCACGTCGGGACGATTGGTCGCAGCAATAACGATGACGCCCTCGGTCCCTTCAAAGCCGTCCATCTCGACCAGCAGCTGGTTTAGTGTCTGCTCGCGCTCATCATGACCACCGCCCAGACCGGCACCACGGTGACGGCCGACCGCGTCGATCTCGTCGATAAAGATGATGCAGGGCGCGTGTTTCTTGGCCTGTTCGAACATGTCGCGCACCCGGCTCGCACCAACGCCCACGAACATTTCGACGAAGTCCGACCCCGAAATCGCGAAGAACGGCACCTTTGCCTCACCGGCGATCGCCTTTGCCAGAAGAGTCTTGCCGGTACCGGGCTGACCGACCATCAGCACGCCACGCGGAATCTTTCCGCCAAGTTTCTGAAAACGGCCGGGCTCACGCAGGAATTCGACCAATTCACCTACTTCCTCCTTGGCCTCGTCACAACCTGCCACGTCAGTGAAATTGACCTTGACTTGATCCTCCCCCTGCAGCTTGGCTCGCGAGCGACCAAAACTCATCGCTCCGCGACCGCCGCCACCGGACTGCATCTGGCGCATGAACCAGATGAACACGCCGACGATCAGCAGCACGGGCAGCCAGCTGATCAGCAAGCCGATCAGCGAGAAGCCTTCTGAGGGATCCTGGCGAACCTCGACGCCCTTGCTCTGCATCTGCTTGACCACCTCATTGGTGGAAAAGCCCAGCATCGGTGCCACGGTGCGGAACGGACTGCCGTCCTTCAATTTGCCACTGATGGTGGCAGGTTGATCGGCACTGATGGTCGCGTTGGCGACGTTGCCGTTGTCCACACTCTGGACGAACGAGCTGTAAGGCAGATCGGAGGAAGCCGCGCCATGCGGATTGAAGCTCTGGAACACGGTGAACAACACCACCGCAATAATTACCCAGAGCAACACATTTTTCGCTGTCTCATTCATGCACGGTTCTCGCCCGGTGGCACCGCGGCAGGCTTTCGACCCGTCGCAAGTGCGAATACCTCACGCGAACGGGCGCGCGAGGCTTTAGGTTTACGCATCGTTACGCGAGAAAAGTCCCCGCGCAAGGTACGAAGATAATCATCAAAACCGACTCCCTGGAACAACTTGATCAGGAACGAACCGCCAGGCTTGAGCCATTGCCTGCTGAAATCAAGTGCAAGCTCGGCCAAGGCCATGGCGCGAATCTGGTCGGCCAGTGCCACACCACTCATATTGGGGGCCAGATCGCACAGTACAAGATCAAGCTTGTGCCCCTCCAGGCGACCTTCAAGCTCCCGCAAAACCGACTCCTCACGAAAGTCGCCCTGTAGGAAGTCGACGCCGGCAATGCTTTGCATGGGCAGAATATCGAGGGCGACCACCTTGCCGGTATCGCCAAGCTTGTTTCGCACCAGCTGCGACCAGCTTCCCGGTGCCGCGCCCAGATCCACGACATTGATACCCGGCTTCAGCAGTCGATCACGCTCGATCAACTCTTCCAGTTTGTAGACCGCGCGCGATCGCAGGCCCTCAGCTTGGGCCTTTTTGACGAATTCGTCCTTGAAGTGTTCACGCAGCCAGACGGCACTGCTTTTGCTGCGGGCCATATCTTGGATTTGCCAATTGGGGTAATGAGAGGCCACATGATACTCTTTGCCGTTCACTTACCGCGAATCGAGCACTTCCGCATGGCCCTTTCAACGACGCAGACCCGTTACCTGCGCAGCCTCGCCCATGACCTCAGTCCTGTGGTTCAGCTTGGCAACAAGGGCGCCAGCGAGGCGGTAGTAAAGGAACTCGACCAGGCTCTGGCTATTCACGAATTGGTGAAGGTTAAATTGTCCGGTGGCGACAAAAATGAACGCCAGGCGCAGATCGAGGTGTTGACGGAAGGCAGCAAAGCCGAAAAGATCCACCAGATCGGTCATGTCATCGTGCTGTTTCGTCGCAACGCCGAAGAGCCGAAAATCGCCCTCCCACGCTGATGGACCTCTCACTTGAGCGCCCCGAAGGCTATCTGTTCGTTCGCCGCGTTGGCTTCCAGAGTATTGTGCTGGCTGATCGGGAGCTCGACAAAAGCTTCCTGCTGACGACCCACAAGGTGGTTGAGAACTGGCCGGTGGATTCAGCTCGCCAGCTTGATGAGAACCACGTCGATGCCCTGCTTTCCATGCAGCCGGAACTGGTGATTCTGGGTACCGGCGGCGAGCAGACGTTTCCCGCTGCCGCGTTCATGGCCGGGTTCCTGCGCAAGGGCGTCGGCATTGAAGTGATGGACAACGCCGCCGCCGCCCGCACCTACAACCTGCTCGTTGGCGAGGGTCGCCACGTGGTCGCTGCGTTCATTCTGCCCGCCGCTGCCTGATCCCGACACGTCGTCGGACGCACCCCTGGATCAACGTGAAGGCAGATAGTCCATTGGATCGACCGGATTGCCATTCCTGCGAATCTGGAACTCCAGCTCGTTCCTGGAGGCGCCAGTGGAACCCATCTCCGCTATCTGCTGACCCGAACTGACCCTCTGTCCCTCTTTCACCAGACGCTTGCGGTTATGACCGTAGGCTGAGAGGACGCTGTCGTTGTGCTTGATGATGACCAGCTCACCGTAGCCCACCAAACCGTTACCGCTGTAGACCACGACACCGTCAGCAGCTGCTCGTACCGCGTCTCCGGCCTTGCCAGCAATCTCGATGCCGGGAATTGCATCACTGCTCTTGAACCGACTGGTCAGCTTGCCATCTGCTGGCCAGCGCCACTTCACGCCACTCACCGCGCGTGAAACGCCCGAAGCAGGCGGAGCCGGGGGCGCGACAGTCGATGGAACCGGTGTCGGCTCACCGGCGACAGGCACCAAAGCCCCGGCACCGTTGGTCGTTGCAGCGGCTACCGGCGCAAGAGTTGGCGAGTGAGTCGGAGCTGAAGCAACAGCGCCAACCCGGGAGGCCGCCGAAGTGCTGACAACGGTCTTCGACACTGGCGCAAAAACCGGTGCCGCCGGAGTAGTGGATGGCGTCAATGCGGCGGTCGCTTTCACCGAAGATGCCGCCACCGCGACCTTGGCCGCACTGGCGGCGTCAGGAGACAGTGTCAGCCGTTGTCCCGGCCAGATCGTATACGGCGCCGCGACACCATTCCACTGCGCCAGGTCGCGAAAGTCCACACCGTTGCGAAACGCGATCGAATAAAGCGTGTCGCCTTTCAACACTGTATAGCTGCCGCCTGGAATCCGAGTATGTGCCGCCAACGGCGCCGGTGCAGGTGCTGTGCGCGCATAGCCGCGTCCGGTCGCGGGCTCGACCATAACCGAGCTGCGCATGGTGCCGCAGGCCGCCAGGAGCAGCACCGCGCTCACGATCGCCAGCGGTTGAAGGTATCGATGCATCCCGCTCAGCATAATGTTCATGTTTGTCTTTTTCATGCAGCACCACTCCTTTGGACGGCGCGCGCTCAGCGCAGCCAGAACCACCCTAGCAAAACGACCAGTATCGCCAGGACGGACCAGCCGATCCATTCGACATGTTTGTGCAGCATGCGCTCTGCCCGTTCGCCAAACAGCCGGATCAGCAGCGCGAGCAGCCACACCCTCTTGCCGCGACCAATCGCCACACAGGCCAGGAAGGGCAAGACCGGCACGCCGACAATACCGGCTGCCCAGGTAACGAATTTCATCGGGATCACCGGCTGCAGGGCCGCCAGCATCAGGGCGCCCAGCAACGCGAGCCAATGCTGGCTCATGTCGACACGGAGATGCTGCACCCAGGTGGTGATGATCTGCTGCATGTGCGCGCTGAGCAGTGGCTTTATCGCCTCATAAGCCCAGTGACCCAGTGCATAGCCAACCAGTGCGCCGAGCAGGGAAAACAGCAACGAGATGTTGGCGTAGAAAAACGCCTTGTGACGCTTGGCCAGCATCATCGGCGCCAGCATCACCTCCGGCATGATCGGAAAGATGAAAGCCTCGACGAAACTCAATCCACACAAGTAGTAAACTGCATGTGGCGCGCGAGCCCATACCAAGGTCCGCGCATAGAGCCACCCGAACAAGCGCATCAACCGATCCCGCCAAGCAGCGGAACGAAACTCACCGAGCCCAGTTCCTCCTGGATGAAATCGCCCTTGCCGTCACCGCGCAAACGCAACAACGTCTGCTGGCTGGGCGAACCCACCGGCGCCACCAGTACACCTTCCGGGGTCAGCTGGTCGAGAATCCGGCTGGGAATGGCGTCGCCCGCGGCGGTAAGGATGATTCCGTCGAACGGCGCCTCGTCAGGCCAGCCCAGCTTGCCGTCATCGTGGCGCGAGCGCAGATTGGTGATACCCAGCTGACGAAAGCGGCGGCGAGCCTGCCGCAGCAACTCCTCGATTCGCTCGACAGTGAATATTTCCGGCACCACGGCCGCCAACACCGCCGCTTGATAACCGGAGCCGGTACCAATCTCAAGTACGCGCTTGGGAATACCGAATTCGATCAATGCTTCGGTCATGCGCGCCACGACCCAGGGTTGCGAAATGGTTTGCCCGTGACCGATGGGAAGCGCCGTGTTCTCGTAGGCGCGTGAATGCAGTGCCTGATCGATGAAGTGATGTCGCGGCATGCTGCGGATCACGTCGATCACTCTCGGATCCTGGATGCCGCTTTCCTTGAGTTTGGTAGCCAGACGATCGCGCGCCCGCTGCGATGTCATGCCCTCGCCTTTCAGGTCGGCGGCTGGAAGCGGGTAGACGCTCATCGCTCAGGCTGCCCGGCGTCGGTGTTCGGGCCGTCGGCCATATCCGCGCTGAGCGCATCCATCCAGCTGCTCACCTTGTCGAGCGCCTGAAAGCGCGTCAGATCGACGTGAATCGGCGTAACGGAGACAAAACCGCGCCGCACAGCGTTGAAATCGGTACCCGGACCAGCGTCGTCCACTTCGCCTGCCGGCCCGATCCACCAGATCGGCCGTCCGCGTGGATCGATCTGCGCGATGCACGGCTCGGCACGGTGGCGTCGACCCAAGCGCGTCACTTCGAACCCCTCGATTTCCGTCCACGGACGATCCGGCACATTGACGTTGAGAATGGTGTCGGCGGGCAGTGGGTCAACCAGTAAACGCTGCATCAAGAGCAACACGGCCTTTGCTGCCGATTCGTAGTGCTGGCCCTCGTGATCGGTTGTCACCAGGGATACGGCAATCGCCGGCAAGCCCAGGAAGCGCCCTTCCATCGCAGCGGACACAGTGCCCGAATAGATCACGTCGTCGCCGAGATTGGCGGAATTGTTGATCCCGGAAACCACCATGTCTGGCTCGTGATCGAGCAGACCGGACAGCGCCAGATGCACACAATCGGTCGGCGTACCGGCAACGCGAAAATAGCCATTTCCCATCGGCAGCACGCGCAGCGGCGCGTCAAGCGTGAGGGAGTTGCTGGCTCCAGAGCGATCGCGGTCGGGAGCCACCACCGTTACTTCGCCTACCTCGCGCAGACGCTCTGCCAACACGCGGATACCCGGCGCGTCCACGCCATCGTCGTTACTTACCAGAACTCGCATGATGCTCCGTTGAAAACTGACAGCTGGAAGCGCTATCTACCGCCAAGACGGCACGCGCTCCATCCCTTGAAGTCTACCGGAGCAGACAACCGGTTTCACTCGACTGAACAACGTTGACAGCCCATTCGCCACCCGATCTGCACCTTTAGGTAGGATGTGCGTATGACGCGTCGTCCGTACTCGCTGGTCAATGAAGATGACAGCCGCCTTTTTCGCGAAGCGATTGGCGAAGTGCAGCCGTTTGATCCGGTGCCGACACCACCCTCGCTCGCCAAACCCGCACCCCACCCACGCATGCGGGATGCCGATGAAGCTGCCGTGCCGGGAGAGCTGTTCGATATGGACTTCGATCCCGCCTGGATGGAAGTCGGCGAGGAGCTGAGCTTTTTGCACGACGGCTATCCACCCGAACTGCTGCGACAGCTCAAGCGAGGCCAGTTCAGCGTCCAGGACGACGTCGACCTGCATCAGATGAATGCCGCCGCGGCGCAAGCAACCATCGTGGAGTTTTTGGCCGCGGCACGTCGAGCGGGCATTCGCTGCGTTCGCATCATTCACGGCAAGGGTCTTCGCTCGCGTGCCACCGGCCCGGTGCTGAAGGGGCTCACCGACCGGATGCTGCGTCGACGCGACGACGTGATCGCCTTTGCCTCGGCCCGACCGTCGATGGGCGGCACCGGAGCGGTGGTGGTGTTGCTCAAGCGCTGATGAGTGGCGCGCGTAAGATCTGACAACATGGCAATTCGCGCACAGGTTGCGCTCCTACAAGGATGTTGCCAGTTCCCGGCACACCACGGTGGCATAGGCACCGGCGGGCAGTTCGAACGAAAGCTCCAACACATCGTCACCGGTCCAGCGCCAGGTCAGATCCTTCGGCACCAATCGCAAGGGACGTCGCTCCTGGTCCATGCGCGCCGATGCCAGACCTTCGGCAAGATCCTGGTAGCTCGACGCGGTCATCCGTTCCAGCGCTCCTGCCTCACCTTGCGACGGCGGCTCGCCCTGACCCCACAACGGACCGGATGGATGGATGTCCAGGCGCGCCAGACGTTGGGCCAGCACGTCGGTAAACGCTTCAGGACCGAACCATGATCGGGATCCGGCCAGCGACCATATCTCGCCGTCCAGCGGCCGGTCCCACGCATCGCGTTCCACCCTTGCCGCCAGCACGCTGTTGAAAATCTGCGAGCGGGCCGCGGACAGCAAAATCGAACGTTTGTCCCGCTCTACCCGACGCCCGGCGAACATCGTTCGTGCCTGCGCCACGTTGCCGCCTTCGCGACCGAAACGCTGCTCGCCGTAGTAGTTGGGCACGCCACGCACCGCCATGTGTTCGAGCACCTGCTCCGCCGCGGCGTGGTCACCTACTACGTCGCGCAGCACCAGCAAGAAGCGATTGCCACGCAGGGCACCACGCTTGAGTTTGCGCGAGTGCCGCGTGGCCGCCAGCACCTTTACGTCCTCATGCGGAAACATTGACCAGTCCGGATCGGGTTTGCCCGCGAGTTGCACGGAAAAGGTCTGACGGGTGACCGCATGGCGATCTTTCATTCCCGCATAACCGACCGCGACCTGACCGACGCCAGCAAACTTGCCCAGTTCGCGCGCTACCCAATCCGTATTTGCGCCGCGTTTTTCGACCCACAGCAAGGCATGTTCGCCCTTGCCCTCGGCGTCATAACCGAGGATCTCCTCGACCACGAAGTCTTCCGGGGTACTGCGCAGTCGACCCTGCAACGGTGGGTTGTCGCCATGGGCGAATGGAAGCGCGACATGGGCAAGTTCGGATTCGGACATGAGACTCCGCCGGACATTGCCGACATGCGATGGCGTCAGACCAGGAAAAGACTGGCCAGACCAAGAAAGATGAAAAAACCGCCACTGTCAGTGACGAAGGTGAGGAACACGCTCGAACCCAGCGCAGGATCCCGACCCAGACGAATCATCATCATCGGAATGCCCACGCCCATGAACGCCGCCAGCAACAGGTTCAACGTCATTGCCGCGGTCATCACCACGCCCAGCGTGGGGCTTTGATACAGCATGGCCGCGACGATGCCGATCACGCCACCCCACACCACACCATTGAATAACGCCACTCCCAGCTCCTTGCGCCAGAGCCGACGGATCGCGTTTGCGCTGACCTGATCCAGCGCCATCGCGCGCACGATCATGGTAATCGTCTGGTTGCCGGAATTGCCGCCGATGCCGGCAACGATCGGCATCAGGGTGGCCAGCGCCACCAGCTTTTCGATCGCCCCCTCGAACAGGCCGATGACGCGCGATGCGAGGAACGCAGTAACCAGGTTAATCGCCAGCCAGGCCCAGCGATTTCGCACCGAAGCCCAGATCGAGGCGAAGATATCTTCCTCTTCCCGAAGACCGGCGCGGCCGAGCATCTCGGCTTCGCTTTCTTCGCGAATCACGTCGACCATGGCGTCGATGGTGATGCGGCCGATCAGGCGGCCGCGACCATCCACCACCGGCGCGGTGACCAGATCGTAGCGTTCGAACGCCTGCGCCACTTCGTAGGCGTCGTCGGTCGGATGAAACGTATTGACGTCCGGCGCCATCACCTCGCTGACCATTTTGTCGGGCGAGTTGACAAGCACCCAATGCAGCGGCAGTACCCCGGTCAGGAGATTGTCGTGGTTGATCACGAACAGCTTGTCGGTTTGCGGTGGCAGCGCTTCGAACCGACGCAGGTAGCGCAGCACCACTTCCAGGCTCACGTCCTCGCGGATCGTGACCATCTCGAAGTCCATCAGAGCGCCGAGCTTGTCGTCCTCGTAGGAGAGCGCCGCCTGAACCTGCTCGCGCTGCTGCGAATCAAGGCTCGCCAGCAGCTCCGGCAACATCGCCGTCGGCAGATCCTCGACCAGATCGGCCAGCTCATCGGCATCCAGCGGCTCGACCGCAGCGAGGATCTCGTGCCGATCCATGTCGGCGATCAGCGATTCACGCACCGCGTCGGACGCTTCCAGCAGAATGTCGCCGTCGCGGTCAGCCTTTACCCGCTGCCAGACCTTGAGACGATCATCCAGCGGCAGCGACTCCAGAATGAACGCAATATCGGCCGGGTGCAATTCGTCGAGATGACGCTGTAACTCGACCAGGCTCTGCCGCTGCACCAGGGTTTCGACGTGCTCTTTATTCGCGCCCTGCCGGTCGCGTACCATTTGCTCGACCTGTTTCTGCCGGCGCAGCAACTCGACGATCGTGTCGAGCTGATCGTGCAGACGATTGGTGGAGCTGCCGGTCTCGACGTCGCTCATGCGCGCTCCAGCAGCACGCAGGCCTGAGCAGCGATGCCTTCGCGCCGACCGGCAAAACCGAGCTTCTCGGTAGTGGTGGCCTTGACGCTGATGCGTCCGATGTCAACGTCCAGATCCGCCGCAAGGATTTCGCGCATCGACAATGCATGCGGACCGACTTTCGGCGACTCGCCAATCACGGTCACGTCCGCGTTGCCGATCGCGTAGTCATGCTGAGCCAGCAGCATCGCTGCATGCCGCAAAAACTGGCGGCTGTCCGCACCCTTCCAACGCTCATCCGACGGTGGAAAGTGATGACCGATGTCACCCAGCGCCAGCGCACCGAAAATGGCATCGCAAAGTGCATGGATCACCACGTCTCCGTCCGAATGAGCAATCACGCCGCGATCATGTGGAATTCGCACGCCACCGAGCATGATGTGATCGCCTGTGCCAAAGGCGTGCACATCGAAACCCTGGCCGATCCTCATGCGGAGTTCCTTACGTTGCTGCGGCCTTGAGAGCGGTTATCGTGCATCGTCATCATCCAAGGGTTCGCGGAAGCAGAAATTCCGCCAGCACGAAATCCGCCGCCGTCGTCACCTTGATATTGTCCTCTGCGCCTTCGACCAGCAAGGGTGCGAAACCCGCCCGCTCCATGGCCATCGCGTCATCACTGACATTCACGCCGTCACGTACCGCTTGCTCCAGCGCCGCCGCCAGTTGAGCGCGTCGAAACATCTGTGGCGTAAACGCGCGCCAGCGGCGATCCCGCGGTTCGGTCAATGCACTGCGGAAATGTTCGTCAGCCAGTTTGAGCGTGTCACGCAGTGGAGCTCCCAGCAGGCCACCGTTCGCCATACTGCCCTGGTCGATCAGCCTGCCGATGTCGGCCAGCCGCACGCACGGGCGTGCAGCATCGTGCACCAGCACAAAATCGTCAGCACCCACTGACGCCGGTAAAGCGACAATGCCCGCCAACACAGAATCGCTGCGCTCCGTTCCGCCCACCGTCGTCATCACCGGCTTGCCGTTGCGCTGACCCATGCCTGACCAGTGCGTGTCCGCCTTGCCCAACACCACCATCAGGCCGGCGATCTTTGGATGCGCGAGCAGCCGGCCCAGCGTGTGTTCGATCAGCGGGCGGCCGGCCAGCATCAGGTACTGCTTGGGACAATCCCCACCAACCCGCGTGCCGCGTCCCGCCGCCGGCACCACGCACCACACTGACGGCCCGCTCATGGCGAGCCGGCAGAAGTGGCCGGCGCCGGCGCATCGCCAGCATGGCCCGGTTGTTCGACCACCTGATAGAAAACCTCACCCGGCTTGATCAGCCCCAGCTCGGTACGGGCTCGGGCTTCAACCGCCTGGTCGCCCTGTTTCAGATCCACCACGTCGGCCCCAACGGCCCGGTTGCGCTGCAGCAGTCGAACATTCTCGTCCGCCTGCTTTTTCACCGACACGCGCAAGGCGTCCACATCGCGCATGCTGCCCGCGCCGGACCACAGTTTGAGCTGCAGTCCGATCAGGATCACGACAAGAATCAGGGCGATCCAGCGCAGCATCGTCGTGGAATTTCTCCGATCAACCCGGCAGGCGGGTCAGGTTGGGAAAGGCGTCACGGCCAGCGTAACGTGCGGAACTGCCCAGTTGCTCCTCGATCCGCAGCAGCTGGTTGTACTTGGCAACACGGTCGCTGCGGCACAGGGAGCCGGTCTTGATCTGGGTGGCGGTGGTCGCCACCGCGATATCGGCGATGGTGGTGTCCTCGGTCTCGCCGGAACGGTGCGAAATCACCGCGGAATATTTCGCTGCATCAGCCATCGCGATCGCTTCCAGCGTTTCGGACAGGGTACCGATCTGGTTGACCTTGATCAGGATCGAGTTGGCGATATGCTTTTCGATGCCTTCGCGGAAGATCGCCGGGTTGGTCACGAACAGATCATCGCCCACAATCTGGATCCGGTCGCCGATCTTGTCGGTCAGCAGCTTCCAGCCGTCCCAGTCACCTTCAGCCAGGCCATCTTCAATGCTCACGATCGGATACTGATCGGCCCAACTGGCGAGCACGTCGACAAATTCGGCCGAGGAATACTTTTTGCCCTCACCCGCCAGGTCGTACTTGCCGTCCTTGTAGAACTCGGAGGCGGCGGCATCCAGACCCAGCAGAATCTCGCTGCCGATCTTGTAACCGGTCTTGCTGATCGCTTCGAGAATGGTGTCCATCGCTTCAATGTTGGAGCGCAGGTTCGGTGCGAAGCCGCCTTCGTCACCGACCGACGTGCTCAGCCCTTTGCCCTTCAGCACGCTCTTCAGCGCATGGAAGATTTCAGCGCCGGCGCGCAAAGCTTCGGCAAAATTCGGCAGACCGACGGGCAGCACCATGAACTCCTGCACGTCAATATTGTTGTCGGCATGTTCGCCGCCGTTGATGATGTTCATCATCGGCACTGGCAGCGCGCCTGGCTTTCCGTTGGAGAGATAACTCCACAAGGGTTCGTCGCGTGATGCAGCCACGGCATGTGCCGCTGCCATCGAGACGCCGAGCAAAGCGTTGGCGCCGAGCTTGCCCTTGTTCGGCGTGCCATCGAGGGCGATCAGCTTTGCATCCAGGCCCTTCTGGTCGGCCGCATCAAAACCCTTCAGCGCGCCACTGATCGCCGTGTTGACGTTGCTGACCGCCTGCGTCACGCCCTTTCCGCCGTAGCGCGACGTGTCGCCGTCACGCAGTTCGACCGCTTCGCGCGAACCGGTCGAGGCGCCGCTGGGAACCGCTGCGCGACCGAAGCTGCCGTCGGCGAGAGTGATCTCGGCTTCCAGCGTGGGGTTGCCGCGCGAATCGAGAATTTCACGGGCGTGGATGCGGGTGATCTGTGTGGTCATAGGGGTCCCATACGTGGTGAGGTTCAACAAATCCATGCGGCGTCTTGCGTTGCAGGAGCGCACCCTGTGCGCGATGCTCTGCTGGCACATCTGGCGAAAGCATCGCGCACAGGGTGCGCTCCTACACGATTACAGGTCGTGCTCCAGAAAACCGTGACGCTTGGTCACGGTATCCAGCGCCAGCAGCGTTTCGAGCAGCGCCTCCATCTTGTGCAGCGGCCACGCATTCGGGCCATCGCTGAGTGCCTTGCTGGGGTCAGGGTGGGTTTCGGCGAACAATCCCGCCACGCCGACCGCGACAGCGGCGCGCGCCAGCACTGGTACAAACTCGCGCTGGCCACCGGAGGTGGCGCCCTGCCCGCCCGGCAGCTGCACCGAGTGGGTGGCGTCAAATACCACGGGGCAACCGGTATCGCGCATCACACTTAGCGAGCGCATGTCGGACACCAAGTTGTTGTAACCAAAGCTCGCGCCACGCTCGCAAACCATGATCTGGTCATTGCCCACCGCCGTGGCCTTGGCGACCACGTGCTTCATGTCCCACGGCGCGAGAAACTGCCCCTTCTTGATATTCACCGGCTTGCCTGCGCGGGCAACCTTCTGGATGAAATCGGTCTGGCGGCACAGGAACGCCGGCGTTTGCAGTACATCGACCACCGAGGCGACCTCGTCCATCGGTGTGTATTCATGCACGTCGGTCAGCACCGGCACGCCGATTTGACGCTTCACTTCGCCCAGGATTCGCAAGCCTTCTTCCAGTCCCGGGCCGCGAAAACTGTCGCCTGAGGAGCGATTGGCCTTGTCGAAACTGGATTTGAAGATGAAGTGGATACCGAGCCGGCTGGTGATTTCCTTCAACGTGCCCGCTGTGTCCAGCTGCAGCTGTTCGGACTCGACCACGCAGGGACCCGCAATCAGGAACAGCGGCTGATCCAGACCCACCTCGAAACCGCAAAGCTTCATGCCAGTGTCTCCTGGGCCAGAGGCTCGCCTTCGCGCACGGCCTTGTACTCAAGCGCGGCGCCGACAAAACCGGTGAACAGCGGGTGTCCATCGCGCGGCGTAGAGGTGAACTCGGGATGCGCCTGGCACGCGAGGAACCACGGGTGCTGCTGTGGCGAAAGCTCGATCATTTCCACCAGCAGGTCATCCATCGACTTGCCGGAAATCACCAGCCCCAGATCCTCGAACCTTTGGCGGTAACGATTGTTGAACTCGTAGCGATGACGATGACGTTCGCGTATGACGTCCTGACCGTACAGCTCCCGTGCCAGCGTACCGGCCTTCAGGCGACACTCCTGCGCGCCCAGACGCATGGTGCCGCCCAGGTCCGAACGATCAGTGCGCTGTTCGACTTCACCGCTGGCGGTGGTCCATTCGGTAATCAGACCGATGACCGGATCAGGCGTATTGCGATCGTTCTCGCTGGAATCCGCTTCGGGCAGGCCGGCTATGTTTCGGGCGAAGTCGACCACCGCCGCATGCATGCCGTAGCAGATGCCGAAGTACGGCACCCGGTGCTCTCGCGCGTATTTCGCCGCCAGCACCTTGCCCTCGAAACCGCGCTTGCCGAACCCGCCCGGAACCAGGATGGCGTCCGCATTGACAAGCACGGCGGCGGCACCTTCGGCTTCGACGGACTCGGAGTCGACCCACGCAAGGTTCACCCGCGAATGCTGTTTGATACCGCCGTGGCGCAACGCCTCGCCCAAGGACTTGTAAGCGTCCTTGTGCTCGACATACTTGCCGACGATGGCGACCGTGATCTCGTTCTTCGGATGCTCCATGGCATCCACCGTCCGCTGCCAGCTGGACAGATCCGCCGGACCGGCATCGAGACGCAGGCGCTTGACGACGATCTCGTCCAGACCCTGCTTGTGCAGCCACAACGGCTGCTTGTAGATGATGTCCACGTCGGAGGCGCTGATCACCGCCTGCTCCGGCACGTTGGTAAACAGCGCGATCTTGCGGCGCTCGCCTTCGGGCAACGGCTCCTCGCAGCGGCACAGCAGGATGTCCGGCTGGATACCGATCGAGCGCAGTTCCTTGACCGAATGCTGGGTGGGCTTGGTCTTGATCTCGCCGGCGGCCTTGATATACGGCACCAGGGTGAGATGCATGAACACCACCTTCTCCGGTCCGTGTTCGATACGCAGCTGACGGATCGCCTCGAGGAACGGCAGCGACTCGATGTCACCCACGGTGCCGCCAATCTCGACCAGTGCCACGTCGAAACCACGGGTAGCCTCGTGAATGCAATGCTTGATCTCGTCGGTGATATGCGGAATCACCTGTACCGTGGCACCGAGGTAATCGCCGCGACGCTCCTTGCGGATGACGCTCTCGTAGATCTTGCCGGTGGTGATCGAATTCTTGCCGGTCAAGCGGGTGTGCACGAAGCGCTCGTAATGACCGAGGTCGAGGTCGGTTTCGGCGCCGTCGTCGGTCACATAGACCTCGCCGTGCTGAAAGGGGCTCATGGTGCCCGGATCCACATTTATATAGGGATCGAGCTTCATCATGGTGACCGAGAGACCACGCGCCTCGAGGATGGACGCGAGTGACGCCGCAGCAATGCCCTTGCCAAGCGAGGACACCACACCGCCGGTGACGAAAATCAGGGGGGTCATGGAAAGCAGCCGTGCTGGAAATTAGGCATTTTAGCTGCAGAAGCGCCCGACCGCGAGGTATCTGACGAAATTTTTCTCGATTTGGTTCATTTCCGAGCACTTGCCTCTGGGCGCAAAAGGCGACGCCACGTGATTCAATCGTTGCTCTGCTAGCATTTCAGGCATGACAAATCCCATTCCCGCTCGTCTTGCCGCCCTGCGCGACGCCATGCAGACGCACGACGTCGCTGCCGTTCTCGTCCCCAGTGCCGACCCCCATTTGTCCGAATATCTGCCCGAACACTGGCAGGCTCGCGCCTGGCTCTCGGGCTTCACCGGCTCGGCCGGCACCCTGATCGTCACCTGTGATCGGGCCGGCCTGTGGACGGACTCGCGCTATTTCTCGCAGGCTGAACACGAATTGGCCGGCAGCGGCGTGGCCTTGATGAAACTTCGCGTACCGCACACTCCCGAACACCTCCATTGGCTCGCCGAACAACTGCATGACGGCGACGTGCTGGCCGTAGCCGGCGACAGCGTGGCGCTCACCACGCAGCGCCAGATCGAACGCCAGCTGGCCGACAGTGGCGCCAGCGTGCGCATCGATCTCGACCTGCCCGGCATGATCTGGTCTGATCGCCCGTCGCTGCCGCAAGCCGCCATCGTTGCGCACGATCCAGCGTTCGCCACCATTCCCCGGGCCGACAAATTCACCCGCTTGCGCAAGGCCATGCTCCAGCTCGGCGCCACCCATCACCTGTTGTCCAGCCTGGATGACATCGCCTGGCTAACCAACCTTCGCGGCAGCGACGTCGAATGCAATCCGGTCTTTCTGGCGCACCTGCTGGTCTGGGCGGATCGTCGCGCCACACTCTTCGTCCATCGCGGCAAACTCAGCGACGAGCTGGTCGCCATGCTCGCCGCCGACGGTATCGAGATCAACGACTACGCCTCGATCACCTCGAGCCTCCACGAGCTGGGGCCGTCCGACCACCTGCTGCTCGACAGCCGCCGTATCGTCAGCTCGATTGCCAACGCCATCGGACCGGAGACGCGTCGGATCGAAGCGGCGAACCCGAGCACCGCCTTCAAGGCGATCAAGGAAGTCGCCGAGCTCGACCACATCCGCGAGGTGATGCGCCTCGATGGTGTCGCGCTGGTTCGCGGCTTCCGTCGACTGGAGCAACGACTGGCCGCCGGCATGACGGTCACCGAGCTCGATGTCGACGCCGTGCTGCACGAAGAACGCTCGGCCCAGCCCGGCCATGTCGGCGAGAGCTTTGCCACCATCGCGGGCTATCAGGCCAACGGCGCGCTGCCCCATTACCGTGCCACACCGGAAGCTCACAGCACGCTGCAGGCAAAAGGCTTGTTGCTGATCGACTCCGGCGGCCAGTATCTGGGCGGCACCACCGACATCACCCGCGTGCTCGCGCTGGGCGAAACCACCCCCGAGCAGCGGCGTGACGCCACACTGGTGATGAAAGGCATGATCGGCCTTTCCCGCGCGCGCTTTCCCAAAGGTGCCAGCGGCCCGCAACTGGATGCGCTTGCACGCGCGCCACTATGGGCTTCGGGCATGGACTATGGTCACGGCACCGGCCACGGCGTCGGCTATTTCCTCAATGTGCATGAGGGTCCGCACGGCATTCGCCCGCCCGTTGCCGGTGGCGCGCTGGTCCCCCTGCAACCGGGCATGATTACCTCGATCGAACCGGGCCTGTACAAGCCTGGCCGCTACGGCATTCGTCATGAGAATCTCGCCGTGGTGATCGAGGCCGAGCAAACCGAGTTCGGCGAATTCCACGCCTTCGAGACGCTGACCCTGTGCCCTTTTGATCGCCGCGCGCTGGAGCCGGGCCTGCTTAATCCCGAGGAGCGCGCGTGGCTCGATGACTACCATGCCGCCGTGCGCGCCGCACTCGGCCCGCTGCTGGAAGGTGCCGATCTTGCCTGGCTCGAACGTCACTGCGCCCCGCTTTCCGCCTGACGGGTATCACCACATCGAAAAGGCCGGCATGTTTGGGACATGCCGGCCTTCCGTCTGTCTCGGCCCGGATCAGCCTGCGCCGATCCGGTTCCAAGCCGATCGTTCGGAGGGTAGAAAGCTCAGTCTGCCTCGCTTTTTTCCACCATTACTTCGACGCGGGGATTGGGCCCAAGACGGGTGGTCAGGCTCAAATGCGCCTGCTTGCAAGCTCTTGAACGGGTCGGATTCGCCACGGCCCCTTGGCTTGAATATGGTCTGCCACCATGCTTTTTCATTCAGTACCCGCATTATCGTGCCGCCACGCTGTTCGGAAAACGTCTGGCTGCAGTCATCGCTGCCCAGCCGATCGATGACGACGAGGTCGCTTCTGCCGAAGCGTGTAATGATGAACTCACCGGTTAGCCCACATCGGCGGGCACTCAGGCATGGTCACAACGGGACTGTCGACGAGCGCTCAGCTTCCGACGAACTATTTGGTCGGCGGCACCAGTTTGAGTCTGGCGGGAGCGACCCGTAGTTCAGGACACAGCAGGGCGCGAATTTCCTCGGGCGGAAGGGGATAGGAATAGAAATATCCCTGCCCTTCCACGCAGCCCGCACGAACCAGAAAATCATGCTGCCCCTGTGTCTCGATGCCCTCGGCAATTGTGGTCAGCCCGAGGCTGCGGGACATCGCCAGCATCGCTTCGGTGATTGCCGCGTCGTTACTGCTGCTGGGCAGCCCCGTAATGAAGGAGCGGTCGATCTTGAGATAGGCCACCGCCGGCAATTTCAAATAGGACATTGACGAGTAGCCTGTGCCGAAGTCGTCGATCGCCACATCGATGCCCAGCTCATTGAGCGTTTGCATGGTGCGATACGTGTCGTCGCCCAGGCGCAACATGGCGCTCTCGGTAATTTCCAGCAACAGGCGTTTGGCCGACACCCTGCGCGTATCCAGCGCCCGACTGACCCCATCGACGAACGCGGGATGTCCAAACCAACGAGCGGAGACATTCACAGCTACCCGGATCGGGGGTACGCCGTCCAGGTCCCACGCCTCGATCTGCGCGCACGTGGCCTGCAATACCCATTCATCAATGCGCCGAATCATGCCGAGGCTTTCGGCAACGGGAATGAACTCCGCCGGCAAGACCTCTCCACGCTCCGGATGATGCCAGCGCAGCAACGCCTCCACTGCCAGGATGCGCCCGGTACGAAGCTCAACGCTGGGCTGAAACACCAACTGAAATTCGTTGTGGGCAAGCGCCTGCCTCAGCTCCATCGCCAACTGCAGTCGCCGCCGGGTATCGGCGTGCATCATTGGCGTGTAAAACCGGAATGCGTTGCGCTCCTCGGTTTTAGCGGCATACATCGCCGCGTCGGCGTTTGCGATCAGCGAAGGAGCATCTTCGCCATCGAGTGGATAGCCGGCGATGCCGATGCTGCCGCTCAGCACGATCTCATAGTCGTCCAGCAAGAAAGGCTCGCAGAGAGTGGCCAACAGACGATTGACAATCGATTTGGCGTCCTCGCGCAAAATTAGGCGGGGAATCAGCACCGTGAACTCGTCACCACCAATACGCCCGGCCACATCCCCTTCGGACAATTGCCGAAGAATGCGCTCACCCACCTTGACCAGAAGGCGATCGCCGACCGCATGACTGTAGCTGTCGTTGACGATCTTGAAGGCATCCAGATCGATGAACAGCACCACCACCGCGAGGCGCTCCCGCTCGGCAACGGCGATGGCTTCGGTGCAGCGGCGTTCGAACTCGGCGCGATTGACCAGGCCAGTCAACGGATCGTGCCGGGCCAGATGTTCCAGACGTCGCTGGCTCACCTTGGCTTCGTGGATATTGGTGAATACCGCCACGTAATAGACTACTCGGCCTTCGGCGTCGCGGATCGCGCTTAGGCTCAGATGCTCCGGGTAGGTGCTGCCGTCGCTGCGGCGGCTTTGTACCTCGCCCATCCAGTGGCGACCGGCCGCCACATCGCTCCATATCGACTGCGGCAGCGGTTTGCCGTCAGCAAGGCGGCGGCTGTCGTCGACCCGGTGACCCTGCAATGCGTCGCTGGTAAAACCGGTGAGCTCGGTATGCGCGGTATTGGCTGAAATCACTCTGCGATCGGCATCCGCGATGATCACGCCCTCGGCGATGCTCGCCAGCGCTTCGGCGGCAACGCGTCGCTCCTGCTCCATCGCGATCCGTTCGGAGATGTCACGAATGATGGCCTGACGCACAGGCATCTGCCCCCAGGTCGCCAAGCTGCTCTGGGTTTCCACCGGTCGCAGGATGCCACCGGCACCCAGCAGCGCATTGGTTGCCGCGCGCCCCGCTTTCTCGCCCGCCAAAGACTGCCCGAACAAATGGACAAACCGGTCTCCCACGAGGTCCTCGGCGTCACGCCCGGTCCACTCGGAGGCAGTCCTGTTCACGTCGAGAATGCGACCGCTGGTTTCATCCACCATCACGATGGCGTCAGCTGCACTGTCAAACAGCAGCCGATAGCGCTCCTCGGTACCACGGATGCCCTGAAGAATACGACGGGCCATGCCGACCCAAAGCAAAGCGGCCAACAGGAATGCGCCCAACACCCCCCAGAACAGCAATTCGCCGATCCACACGGCGCCGTTGACCACCTCCCTCGAAAAGAGATTGGTACGCGGCTGCATGTAGTCGTTCAGCGCCTTGATGCGCCGCCGTTGCCGTGACATCTCGGAGGCCGATGGACCTCCGTTCGCATAGGACTGCTCCAACTCCTGCGCAATCGTCCTGAGTTCCGCAATGGGCGCATCGGTCGAGCGCCAGGCTTCGATGGCCAAACGCAGATGAAGCACGCCGGAGAAATGCTCCAACATGAAGGTCATGCCGCGCTGGGACTCGGGCATGATGTTTCCGCGCGTAAACACTTGGGAAATTTGATCGTTGGTGTAGCGCCCGGCAATGATCGCGTCGCGACCTTTGCGGTCAGACTCAAGCAGGCCGAAATTGCTGCGAAAACCTGCCAGGTCCTCGCCCTTGCCGGCGAGAGCATAGTCATCGAGATCGATCACGGCCTGCTTCTGCGCTTTCGACCAGACGCTCTCGCTGCTCAGGAAGCCGGCGAGCGTCACCTGGACCTGAAGTACACCCCAGGTCAATGCCATGATCAACACGACGGCTACCGCCAGCGCATAAGCCAGCGGTAGCAGGCGTTGTGTCAGGGGTTTCTGTAAGCTGTTCCTGCCGAAATGCATCGACTTCCCATCAGGTTGATGACGCAGCTCCCTTACGGGGCTTCAGATGGCCCTGACACGTTACTCAGGCTGCTGCCTCCTTCGCCGCCAAAACATCGCGACACGATCGGATACACCGGTCACCTAGCAGAATCATGTTCATGTAACTCCGCTTGATGCATTCCGCCAGATGACGCACGTCATCCGCAGAAGGTGCCTCCCCCATCAGCGTACACACTATATCCAATGCTTCCCAAGGATGTACGTCATCATACTCCGCATGCAGGTGGAGCCAGCGCAGACTTGACGCCCGCGTAGTCGGATCAAAGCTGTTTCTGTAGGTGGAACTCGCATAAATCATGTGCGCCCACTCACCCGTGACGCCCTCGATGGCGTAATTCGTCGCCACCATACCTGCAGCGAGGGTGCCTCGATCGCTGATCTCCTCGCACCAACGGGTCAAGCCGTCGGTGCCGTGGGGCATCTTTCCGTGAAGCAGGTCCTGGCGGGGAACACCGGCGCCCTCGGCCCAGTTGAGCCAGTACTCGGCATGGTTCTGCTCAACCCGGATATTGCGCACCAGCCACCGGCGGGCCTTGTCGTCCCCCGGGCTGCGGCCGTATCGGGTCTTCAGCAGATTCAGCGCCATGAACCCGGGAAATCGCTCGATGAAAGGCCACAGGCCCATCATGAAGTTTCGGGTGGACTCACGGTCGAGCTGCATGGCCGTCATCATTTTCCAGATGTCGTGATCCAGAACTCGCTGCTTGGTTGGCGCACAGTCGGCCACCATGTCTTGCGCCCACTGCGGATAGCTGGTCAGTTCGGTCAGTGGCCCATTGCGGTCGAAAGGAACATTCATGTCGTTACTCCTGTGATGTTGCTGGGTGCGGTCATATGCCGCGAGGTGATCCGGCACGCAGAGAATCTGCAACCGGCAGTGACTCGCCATCGTCAGGCGACGGCGAGATATCATGGTGGGTCATCGGGCACCATCCAGAATGGTACGAGGGCGCAGGCGCTGCCCCCGGGAGCGCCCTGCTCGTTCGCACCGGCCCGCGAAATGCCGTGATACCCCTGTCCTCTTGATCATGCTGCTGAAGATGCCGAGCTTCGGCTCGATGCGGCGCGACGGACTCGTGCGTCAGCTCTGCGAAGCGCAAACTCCCACATCCAGCAATGATCATTGCCCTTTCCGGCCTAGGCCGGGCCGGTGATCTCGACCTTCATTGATTGACCCCCTTCCGCACCGCAGAGACTTCTCAAACGCCTGAAATTTTTCATTCGACGCACAAGTTCGGCGCGCCGGTCAGCCACATTTCCCCCAGAGTGCGGCCCGCTGGCATGCCTTCGCCGTCTCAGCCCACACGCAACCGGCTCGGCGGAGACGCAGTATTCGTGACGCCAGATCGACGGGATCGAGCCTGCCAATCGGGCGCTCGGCGACTTTGTCGGTCAGGTCGTTATCCCCGCGTTCTTGTGAGGTTCGACGCCACCAATGCATCTGACGCTATGGGCGCGCATGTGTCGATCGTGTCTGGCCTTGCCACGAATATCACCAACGCGCTTCCACCTGCCAGCAGCCTCTGCAGCCTACACGCCGGCCATGGGGCGCTCAGAGGAGACGTGAGACAGATCGTGGAAGGCGCTGGCGTGGTGTTACCCGCGCCATGGGAAAATCTGGTGGTCTACGCCGAACGGCACGGGAGGCGGTCATAGCCTGCGCGAGCACGGTTCGCTGAAATTCATTGACTACGCTGCCGACGATACCCGACGTAGCAAGAGCAGCTCGTTCCCGCGCTTGAGGCGGACGACGTGTTGGTGCTTTCCTGGATTGCGTGCAACTCGCGCACGGCGCGTGACTCCATCGACAAGATGGTGATGCCCGACCCGCGACTGGCCCAAATTCTTCATCCCAACTCGCTGCCGTTCGAGGACAAGCGCGGGTGCTTCGGCCGCTTCGAGACGCGCTGGAACTCTGATCTTTGCCGCTGGCACCCTCCTAACCAGCGGCCCGACCGCGGGTGACATGCCATATCCACCATACAAGCAGACCTTGCAGCGGGAGACGCATCCACAGCAAAGTCTGAATCAATGCGGGCGCGTGGCTAGTCCGGGCATCAAGCAGCATCTGCACGTTGGCCGGGAGCACCGCCACGCACAAAGCGATCAGACCGTAGCCAGCCCAACGGCGCGTGCCGGACCACAGCACACCCATCCCGCCGGCTATTTCGCACACGCCGCTGATGATCACGAGCGCACGATGCGATCCAAGCCATCGCGGCATGACTGACATGTAACTGGGCATCAGGATGAAATGCAGCATGCCGGCGACCGCGAAGAAAAGAGCGAGTAGCCAGCGCGAACGTCTGGATCTCATGCGTCCGAGGCCATGCTGGCCAGTTTGGCTACTGTGTTCATGTTGCGCCCGGTGCCCGAACTTGCCCCCGTGATGCGCAACCTGGAGTCGGCCATCCCGTTGCCATAGTGCACGTAGATCTCGCGCCGCCCGAGCGCGAGTCGCTCATCCTTCTTGCCGGCAACTTTTTCCAGCGCATTCTCCGGCGGCGCCGAAGCTAGAAAAATCGCCACGACTCGGTTGCCGGGCGCTTCGGGAAAGGGATTGTCCGCTACCACCCGGGCCATGTCGGCGGCCGTCCGCACCATCACGCCCACCGGCTTGCCTGCATACACGGCGAGCTGCTGCTCCAACGCCTTCCGGACTGCCGACTCGCCCCACCTGCTGCGGAAGATCACGTTGCCGCTGGCGATGTAGGTGCGCACACCGTCGAATCCCGCCGCTTCGCACATCGCCTTGAGCTCGCTCATCGGCAGCTTGCCGGTGCCGCCCACATTCACGGCGCGCAACAGCGCCACATAGCTGGTCATCGCAAGCTCACTGCATCGAGGGGTCCGTACCAGTCTCGTGCCCGATCGCTGGATGTTCAAGTATCTGGACAGCCTGTTGCTGCCGGCTATTCCAGAAAGAAGGAAATCGCTTTCATTGGAAGTCGCTCGATCGCCGGCACCTTGCAGTCGTCGACGGGATGACCGACAACCAGCAGCAGGAACGGCATCTCGTTGCGCGGCCGACCCAGCATCTCGTTGAGGAAACCCATCGGGCTGGGCGTATGGGTCAACGTGGCGAGGCCGGCCCGATGCAGGGCGGCGATCAGCAAACCGGCGGCGATGCCGGTCGACTCCTGCGGGTAGTAGCGCTTGTGCTTGTTGCCTTGGGCATCGAGACCAAAACGCTCATAGAAGATCGCGATCAGCCAGGGTGCCGTTTCGAGAAATGGCTTGTCTGCGTCGGTTCCCAGCACCGACAGGGCCTGCAGCCATTCCTCGGGCGCACGCCGAGCGTAGAACTCGCGCTCTTCCGCTTCGGCAGCATCGCGGATGCGCTGTTTGAGGATCGGATCGGACACCGCGACGAATCGCCACGGCTGCTGATTGGCGCCGCTGGGCGCCGTACCTGCCGCCCGTAGGCAGGACTCGATCACGGCACGCGGCACCGGCGTCGACGCGAAGTCTCGAACCGTTCGTCGTTTCGACATGTCATCGGCAAATACGCTTGCCGCGGCAATGGATTGCTCATCACTCATCGTGCCGCGCGCGGGCAATGGAACAACGGCATGGTCGGGCATGGACATCCTCGCCTGCAGGTAAGGCCTTCATCGTAACCTCGCACGCCGCGCGGAGTCGTTTTACCGACATTCGGGAATAGCGGCCAGTTGCACCGGAATTTCAATCCCGCTTGGGAATCATCAGCCCGCGCTGCACCGCCGGCCGGGCCAGCCCACGCTCCAGCCACGACGGCACGTGCGAGAGCTCGTCGTACTCGACCAGCTCGCGGGCACCATAGAACGTGATCAGATTTTGGACCCAGCCGATCGTGGCGATGTCGGCGATGCTGTAGTCGTCGCCAATGATCCAGTCACGACCATCGAGCCGGGCGTCGAGCACATTGAGCAGCCGTTTCGATTCCTTGACGTAGCGATTGAGCGGCCGCTTGTCCTCGATCTCCTTGCCGGCGAATTTGTGAAAGAAACCCAGCTGACCGAACATCGGCCCGATCGACGCCATCTGGAAAAACAGCCACTGAATGGTCTCCCAGCGACGCGCGGGATCGGTTGAAATGAACTTGCCGGTCTTGTCGCCCAGATACAGCAGGATCGCGCCGGATTCGAACAGACCCAGCGCTTCGCCACGTGGGCCGTCGGGGTCGATGATCGCGGGAATCTTGCCGTTGGGATTGAGCGACAGAAACTCCGGCGTATGGCTTTCGTCGTTCATGATGTCGACCAGATGCGGCTCGTACGGCAGCCCGGTTTCCTCCAGCATGATCGACGCCTTCACACCGTTGGGTGTGTTCAGCGAATAGAGCTGGATGCGGTCGGGATGCTTGGCGGGCCAGCGAGAGGCGATTGGAAAATCGGACAGGGTCGACATGCACAACTCCGGTGGGTAGGCCTTCCCACAGTGTGCCCGGCGCTGGCCCTCACGAGGTGAAATCCCGCGTCCGATGCGTTCAGCGCGCCGCGTGCATCCGCTTGATGCGCACCGTGGAGCCGCCCTTGAACGTCACCACGAAGGTCGAGCCTTCGTGCTTCTGACCAACGACCGGCACAGGCAGACGATCCGGCGACTCCAACGCTTCGCGATGATAGGCCGCGAGCTCACCGATCGGTTCCAGCGTCATCGGCGGGCTCAGCGGCTGAAAACGCGTGAACCGGGTATTGCAGAAGTCGCAGTCGGAAAACGGCATTTCCGGAAAACGCTGCATCCAGATGAAATACTTGTTCTCGTGCTTGATCGAGATCCGTGCATCGCTGTTCTGCACCCTGCCCAGCGCGCCACCGGCGGTCCATACCCGCACCAGATTTGCCTGACGACAGTCGCCAGACGCGCACTCCTGCAGCACCAAGAATTCGTCGTCGTTCAGATGCACGGGCTGGACACTGAGAATGTCGTCCTTCACCAGCGCCGTGGCCGGGAAGACCACCGTCGGCATGCGCGGATCGACCTTGAAGTCACCCGAGATCAGGTATCCACCGTGACTGCTGGTGTAGTGCGCGGTGACGTTGACTTCGGGGAGAGTCGCAGGAGGCGGGTGGGTGCTGTCCTGACGAGACTGCGCCGACGCAAGGGGGGCGCCAGCAAGCAAACCCAGCAGCAAAAACATCAATGATGATTTCACGACGACTCCTTACAAATGCCCTGCCCCGACTCGGGAAACTACAAGACCTCGCGCTGCGGCGCCAGCTGGCTCAACCCTGTCGCTTCAGATAACGCGCAGTGAGACCCGAGCCTGCCTCGGCCAGCTGTGTCGGCGTGCCCTGTGCCACCAGTTGCCCGCCCTCGTCGCCGGCACCCGGACCCATGTCGATGACCCAGTCGCTGGCAGCGATCACACGTAAATCGTGCTCGACCAAAATCACCGTGTGACCGGCCTCAACCAATCCCTCGAGCTGCTGCATCAGTCGGTCCACGTCGGCCGGATGCAAGCCGGTGGTGGGCTCATCCAGCACATAGAGTACGTGTCCGCGCTGCTGACGTTGCAATTCGGTGGACAACTTGATGCGCTGCGCCTCGCCACCAGACAGCTCGGTCGCGGGCTGGCCCAAGCGGAGATAGCCCAGCCCGACATCGCGCAGGCTGGAAAACGCACGCGTCAGCGCAGGCACTTGATCACCGAAGAATTCGCGGGCGGCATCCACCGTCAGCGCCAGCACCTCGGCGATGTTTTTGTCGTGCCAGCGTACAGCCAGCGTGTCGTCGTTATAGCGGGCACCGTGACATGCCGGACATGGCGCGTACACCGATGGAAGGAACAGCAAGCCAACCGATACAAACCCTTCCCCTTCACAGGTGGCACAGCGTCCCTTGCTTACGTTGAAGGAAAAGCGCCCGGCATCGTACTTGCGCTTGCGCGCTTCGGCGGTGGCAGCGAACAGTTTGCGCACCTGATCGAACAGGCCGGTGTAGGTCGCAAGATTGGAGCGCGGCGTGCGACCGATCGGCTTCTGATCCACCTGCACCAGCCGTGTGATCACCTCGCCACCGGAGACGATTCGCCCACCTGTCGGCGGAGGCGCATCTTCGGCCGGCAATTCGTCGCCTTCATCATCGGTGATGTGCGGCATGCCGAGTTGCTTGCTGATCAGCTCGACCAGCGCCTGACTGACCAGACTCGATTTGCCCGCGCCGGAAACGCCGCTGACCGCCGTCATCACACCAAGCGGAAACGCGACGTCGAGGTTCCGCACGTTGTTGCGCTCGATGCCTTCCAGCCTCAACCAGTCGACCGCTTGCCTCGCATCACGGGGCACGCCGGGAGGCGCATCGAAGAGATAGCGGCGGGTATGCGATTCAGCGCAATCGTTCAAACCGGCCACCGGTCCGCTGTAGAGCACCCTGCCACCATCCGCTCCCGCATTCGGGCCAATGTCGATCAGCCAGTCCGCTGCGCGCATCACCTCCAGATCATGCTCGACCACGAACACGGAATTGTTGCCGGCCTTGAGCCTGCCCAGTGCGCGTAGCAAGGCTTCGGTATCGGCCGGATGCAGGCCAGCCGAAGGCTCGTCCAGAACATAGACGACGCCAAACAGCTTTGCCTGCAGTTGGGTCGCCAGTCGCAGTCGCTGCAACTCGCCGGGCGACAGGGTTGGTGTGCTGCGGTCCAGTGACAGATAGCCCAGCCCCAGATCCACCAGCGTGTCGATTCGTGCGCACAAATCGTCAACAACCCGACGCGCGACGAGTGCCTTTTCGGGATGCGCCAGATCGCCGCCATCAGGATGGTCCACCGCCTGGCGCAAACGCCGCACGAGTTGTCGCAAAGGCCATTGCGATGCCGTCGCAATGTCGACGCCGGCAAAGGACACCGCCAACGCCTCGCGCCGCAGGCGTCCGCCGTCACAGCTGGGACACGCGCTCGCCACCATGTAGCGAGCCACCCGTTTCTTGATGCTGGCGCTGGGCGTGCTGGCAAAGGTGTGCATGACGTATTCGCGGGCACTGACGTAAGTCCCCTTGTAATTGCCCGCCTCGCCGCGCGCGTAGGCAGCTCGAGCCACCTCCGGCGCAACGTCGCGAAATACCGGCACCATGGGTTGCTCGGTGGTGAACAGGATCCAGTCACGCTGATCCTGCGGCAAGGCCGACCATGGCACGTCGACGTCGTAGCCCAGCGTCACCAGGATGTCGCGATAATTTTTTCCCTGCCAGCCTTGCGGCCAGGCGGCGATGGCGCGCTGGCGAATGCTCAGCGTGCGATCCGGCACCATCGAATTCTCGCTGACATCAAACACCTTGCCGAGGCCGTGGCACTGCGGACAGGCGCCGGCTGGGGTGTTGGGCGAAAACGCATCGGACTCCAGCAGGGCTTGCCCCGGCGGGTAATCACCGGCGCGAGAGTAAAGCATGCGCAAGCCATTGGAGATGGTGCTGAGGCTACCCACGGTGGAGCGTGCACTCGTCGCACCGCGGCTCTGTTGCAGTGCCACGGCTGGCGGAAGTCCGTCGATCGCGTCCACATCGGGCACACCGGCCTGCTCGATCAATCGACGAGCATACGGAGCCACGGATTCGAAATAGCGCCGCTGCGCTTCCGCGTATACGGTGTCGAATGCCAGCGACGACTTTCCCGACCCAGAGACACCGGTAAATACCACCAGCGCATCGCGCGGAATATCCAGGCTGACGTCCTGAAGATTGTGCTCACGCGCGCCGCGCACCCGTACGCAACCGTTGTCAGTCATCGAACCCGCTGATGAAAGTTTTTTTTTGGTATCCATAACAGGTTCCGCCTGGAAAACAACGTCGGCGCAGCCGAGCGACGCAAGCCGACCAGTGTAAGGGTTGCAGGCTATCCAGCCGGGGCACGGGCCATGCAGCGCTGGCGACGGTCATCGACCCGTTTGGCAAACCACGCGGTGGTGAGGTGCCGGGTAATTTTCGGGCTTTGCAGGTCGATGCCCGGCAATATCGCCCGGGGCAGCGGCTTCCGCTCGACACGGTCAGCCAACGCAAACAGCCGCTGATAGAGTTCGCTGCGCTCGAACCCGGCGCTGTCGCTCTGCTCCAGCGCACGATGAATGGCGGAATCACTCATCCGCAACGGTCCTGCCAGTGAGCGGACGGCCAATTCGGTGGCACCGGGGGGATCACTGCGGCCGGCACCCGGCTTGACCAGATCCCCATCGAGCGCAAGCGCGATGCCCGAAGCGCGCGTCACCGCGTGCTGAAACGCCGCGTTACGGCTGGCGTAATGACCGGCGTTGAAGTCCGCGAAGCGATAGAGCGCCCGATCATAGGACGCCGGGTAACCCAGCAAATGCGCGACACCGAAGAACATGCCGCCTCGGCGGGTGAACACTTCGTGCCGTATCGATCCCTTGACCGGATAGGGATAGCCGTCCGAATGCGCTTCGGCAAAGGCCACACTTACCTGCATCGGGCCGCCGGTATGCACGGGGTTGAGATCGCCGAACAGGCGCTTGCCCAACGGCACGATGCCGATGAAATCCTGAAACATCTCACTGAGCTGGCGCTCGGTACGCACCTTCTTCAACCGCTCGCTGTAGCGTCGACCGTCCGGTGATTTCAACCACAGTGCGGCATCGACAAGAAATCCAGGGATATGCCTCGCAGAGGCACGCCGATCGATTTCCCGACGCGCAATTTTTGCCAGCCCGGGTACCACCGGGTCCGCATGCAAGCCCGATTCCTGTTCGGCTACCGCCAGCACCGAGCACAGGTTAGCGGTGGTCGGAGCAATCTCCTGAGCCGTAAACGCCACCTGGATATCGGCAGCCCAGCCCTGGCGATCTGATGTACCCGCTGGCAACAGCCTCAGGATTTGCGCACGTGTTTCAGATGGCGCAGGCAGTGGCTGCTGCGTACGCTGCGACGCGCAACCGGCCAGCATCAGGGCCGCGAGGACGCAGGTTGTACGCGCTCGATGAAAGCGGCCGATGGATTGCAAACGCAACCGGCCGGCGACCGACATGGTTTGAAATCGAGGATGAGTAAAGCGAAGGATCATTTTGACGAAAGCTGAGAAAAGACCAAGTTATCAGGTCGGCAGGCCCGTTCCGAAGGCAACGCGAAGTTTTCCTGAAACCTGGCAGGTCCGAACCTGTGGCCGCGACACCCGGAGCCTGCACGCGGCTGCGGTTCACCTGCTCCCCACGGGGCTCCGCCTAGGCTGGCAGCCACGATCAATGGAGCCACCCATGAAACTTCAGCTAAACACGGATAACCACATTCAGGGTAACGAGGCGATGGAAACAAGCGTCCACAACATCATTACGCAGCATCTGGAACGTTTCTTTCCCGACTTGACACGTATCGAGGTATACCTCGCCGATGCGAACGGCTCCAAGGGGGGCGCCGAAGACAAGCACTGTGCTATCGAGGCACGCATCAGTAGCGGCAACCCTGTTGGAGTCAGCCACGATGACGAAACGTTAGAGAAGGCCATTCACGGGGCCTGCAGCAAGATGCGCTCACGGCTCGAAAGCACGATTGATCAGAAGCACAGCCACTGATCGTGCCGCCGGCATTCCGTGATGACAAGCCATCACGGAATGCCGTTCTCATGTCATTCGTCGGATTGGAGCGCCCGCTCTATGTCGGACAGAGGAGAGTTGGTGAATGTCTTGGCCAGTTCTCCCACCATGCGTTGGGTAACCTCCTGGTGCAGCTGGGGACGAATCTGTCCAAGCGTCTGCGGATCGGCAACCAGAATGATGTGTGAAAACTCATTTTTAAGCGCTGCCGCATTGAGTCGGTGAGCGAGCTGCTTGGCAAAGGTGGCCTCGTCGATATAGGAGCCTGAGGTCTCGGGTGGTTGATGCCCTGAGGGGCCTTCCACTTGCATGTCTTGTGCATCCAGAACCTGATCCTGTTTCAGCGACAGAGCATTGCCTTCGCCACCAACATTGTGCAGCATGCGCGCCTTGCCACCGTCAGCCACGATGACCCAAGTGCCAGTTGGAATCTTTCCCATTGAATTCTCCTCGTCGGATGGGCGCATCGGGAATGTGCGCAAAGACTGGATGTTATCGACCATCATGTGATGTCGGCGCTAACTAGTCCGCAATCGAGCGATTTGTCGACGAGGGAAGCAGGATTTACTCCTGGTTCGCCTATGTGTACGAAATCAGCCCCGCTCAGGACGTTTTGCACACACCAGCTTCTCATTCCGCGAGGCAGGCTGCAGTTGTTCCGGTACGTCACCATCGGCTTCCGCATCCCCCTGTCGCGGCTGGTGTGGCGTACCGGGACACTGCTGAGAGTAATATGCCCGGATGGCGGTGAGTACGATCACTGCATATCAAGGAGAGTACGGGTGCGCAACTTTCGGCGAAAAGGTGTTGCCATCGTCATCGAGTCCGGTGAGTTGATGCATACCATTTGCGACTTTCTGAAGAGCTTCGGCTACGACGCGATCTCCGCCCCTACTCATGAGCTGGCCGCCGGTCGCGCGTTGCAGCACCCCACTATTGCGTTGCTGGCAGCGGCCGTCCCTGCCCCCGATGAAAGTAGAGCGGGAATCTACCTGGAAGAAGCCTCCAAAAGAAACCGGCATGTTGCCGTTGTGCTTATGCTGAACGACCCCCTGGAGCAGTCGCCTGGTGCGCCCGAGAGCGCCGTGAAAATCGTCAAACCGTTCGGCTACGAAACCCTGATTGAAGCTATCGAGCTGTCCGAGATCAGAGCGCAGAACAACTGAGCCTCGGCGACAACGTCGATCCGACCCTCCGACACCTCTCAGATCGAAGCGGCAATGCGCCCGACGTTGGCCAGCACCGAATTTCGCGCTGAGGGACTTACATCCGAACCTGCGTAGTAAGCCGCAACCAGCAGAGGTCCGCGCCCCGGTGGCCAGACAATAGCCACATCGTTGGTTTCACCCTGGCTTCCGCTACCCGTCTTGTCGCCAACCGCCCAAGTGGAGGGAAGGCCTGCGCGCAACTTCTCAGCTCCCGTGCGGCAGTTCCGGAGCCACCCCAGAAGGCGGCCCCTGGAGTTCACCGATAGCGCGCTCCCAAGCAATAGTTTGTGCATGGTTGCCAGCATCGCGTCGGGTGTCGTGGTGTCACGGATGTCATCGGGGCTACCCAGGTTGAGTTCCGGCTCCGTGCGATCGAGGCGAGTGACCGGATCGCCCAGGCCGCGGACAAACGTCGTCACGCTGTTCGGCCCGCCCAGACTCGACAGCAACAGATTGGCCGCCGTGTTGTCACTCACCGTGATCGCTGCCTCGCATAGTCCAGCTATCGTCATGCCCGGGGCACCGACCTGGCGGCTCGTCACAGGCGCGTATTCAAGAAGCACGCTCTTGTCGAACATGACGTGACGATCCAGCTGCTCCATGCCCTGATCCACGCGCGCAAGTACTGCAGCAACTGCCAGCAACTTGAACGTGCTGCACATCAGGAATCGCTCGTCGCCACGATGTCCGATGCGATGCCCGGTCGCAGTGTCGAGAATGGACACGCCCAACCGGCCACCGCTTAGTCGCTCAAGCGCAGCAAGCGCACCCTCGGCATCCGGGCCGACCATGCCAGCCGTGCCGCGTCCGAACGCTGGAGCGAGGACGAGAGCAGATATCCCCGTCAATAAGCCTTTCAACAGATCACGACGTTTCATGTATTCACCTTATGGACAGCGGAGGGCAACGCGCCACCAGCGCGAGCCTTCAGATGTTGACGCCAGATCCGGCTCTTCCGCTGAAGGCAATGAGGCATTTTTGGGGCATTGTTCCCGAATGGCAAGCGCTCTGATAGCGCTTTGAGCGGTGGCGCGTTGAATCGCTCCGGCCCCATTTCGCCGTGCAGAAGAACGGCAGTCGCGGAATTGGAGTGACTGGTCGGCGCTGCATCCTGATACGCCATTTCCAGTTTCTGCCAGCGCGACGCGGAGCCGTAAACATGCACCGCGTCCGGACAATCGAAGCCCTCCAGACGCGGCTCGTACCCAGCTGCTGCCGGGCGAAGACGCGGCTGCTGATAGCGAGCGTCAGGATAATGGCGAGAAGGCGCATGGATCTTCTACGTCATTTGAACCATGAAAGCGCCCACGTCTCCGAACCTTCACCGGATCTACAAGAGGACCGGCTCATAGTGCCCCTATCGAATGCCAAGGAATCATCATGATCAAGCACAGCTCCCATCTCACCCCCGAGTTCATCGCAAGCCAGAAATCAGCGCTACTGCACAATCTTCAGCAGCTGACGAGCAACAGCAATGCATCGTCCGGTGAGGAGCGTCAGCTGCAGAGCAATTCGCTCAACCGCGCCGAGGGGTCGGGCGATGACGCCCAGAAGACCAATCTTCGCGACAACGACGCTGCGCGTTATGAGCACAACGTGGTCCGTCTGCGCGCTATCCACAGGGCGCTTGAAAAGATCGACGATGGTACCTACGGGTTATCGGACGAGAGCGGCGACCCGATTCCAAAAGTTCGCCTCGAGGCGATTCCGGAGAGCGTTCTTACGGTAGAAGAGTCGGCTGCAGCAGAGTCTGACGCCCAAGGTCCACTATGACCCTCTGAGATACCGCCTGCTCCAGGCCAGGCAGGCGCGCGGCCACACGCACTTCACGATATCTGGCTTAAAAGAATGACAAGCGCCCGCGTCGGGATGCCCCAACGGAGATGTTCATGGATACACCGCAGAAACTGCAAGAGAAATTCTGGAAGGCATTGTCATCGGACCGTACTCTGATGCTTGGCATCGACGGGGTGGAGGATGGTCACTCCCGTCCCATGACGGCACTTGTCGAAAACGACGCCGGACCGATCTGGTTTTTTGTCGGGACACCGAATGCGGTAGTCGACAATCTCAGCCAAAATCACCGCGCCGTGGCAGCGTTCAGCTCCAAGGGACACGACCTGTTTGCCAGCATTCATGGCAACTTGTCGGTGGACTCGGACCGCGCGGTGATCGATCGCCTCTGGAACCCGTTCATCGCTGCATGGTTCGATGGCAAGGACGATCCCAAACTGGTACTGCTCCGTTTTGACCCCGAGCACGCCGAGATCTGGCTCAACGAATCCAACGTACTTGCCGGTGTCAAGATGCTGTTCGGGCACGACCCGAAAAAGGATTATGAAGGCAAGGTCGGCGATGTCGATTTACGCTGAAGCGACTCAAAAGCTGAAGTTGAGAAACGCTGAGCTGACTAAGATGGTATCAGGCACATGTATGGAGCTATTCATGTAGCCGCGGCGATGGCGCAGTTCGATGTTGAGTGCTGCTGCGCCAACACCTGCTTGATACGCAGATGCCCTGTCAGCAGCTTATATCGCCACCGTACCGCGCTGTCTACGAGCCATGTAAGCAGAGTGCAAAAGATTATGCGCCGACGAGATCCGGTCATGGGGTTTTTTCCAGCCAAAAGCCGCTTGCGGCCCTGTAAGAAATCGCGTTAGGGCGGCTGTTTGACGGAGCGAAACACCCTAATGAGGTCGGCAAGTAACGCAGCTTTTGCAACGAGCCATATCAGGCTGACCGTTGGCGGCAGCGCCAAAGTCGACTTTGCTTGTTCTCCGGAAGGGTGCGAGGCGCCGGCGAAGGCCAGTGAGGGTCATTCTACCTAGTCGCCAATGGCAGACGGGGCAGCCACAGCATCCGCAAAGTGTCCGTGGCTGTCCGCCGCACCGTTCAAGTCAAGGTACGCCGTGCCCCTTGCTGGCAACCCAGATGGCATACCAGTCCTCTGCCTCTAGCTCCACCTCGAGCGCAGCGACGGCATCACGCAAACCGTCGATTCGACCACTGCCAGTGATCGGACGCGGGCGCGACGGATGACGCAATATCCAGGCGTAGGCAAGGGTGGACAAACCGACGCCGAGACGTTGGGCGATCGGCTGCATCGTTTCGCGAAGGCGAACTGTCTGGGCGTCGTCGTCGCGAAACAGACGTCCGCCGCCCAACGGTGACCAGATCATCGGGCGCAGATTCAGTTGTTGGGCTTGGTCGAGCGTGCCGTCGTCGAGCGTATCCGTCATCAGCACGGACAGCTCGAGCTGATTGGTAAGGAGGGGATAATGCTGATTCAACAAGGCGAATTGACTGGTGGTGTGATTGGATACACCCCACTGGCGCACCTTGCCTTCAGCGGTCAGCGCAGCAAACGTGCGAGCCAGTTCGCAGGCATCCATCAGGTAGTCGGGCCGGTGGATCAGCACCAGGTCCAGTTCTTCGGCATGGAGGTTGCGCAGCGACTGCTCGACCTGCGCACGGATGTAGCCGGGCGACGTGTCGTAGTGATTCAATCGATAGGGTCGATCGGATGATCGCAGGCGAACGCCGCACTTGGTCACCAGTTGCATTTGCTGACGCAGGGACGGCGCTGTTTTCAGCGCATCGCCAAACAGCGTTTCAGCACGGTAGTCACCGTAGATGTCCGCGTGATCGAAGCTGCTGATGCCCAGCTCCAGTGCCTGTTCGATCCAGCGCACCCGTGACTTCACGTCGAGATTCCATTCGGTCAGCCGCCATAGACCGGCGACGATGGGAGACATTTCAAGTTCCTGGCTATTCAGCATGGCGGGCTCGACGGCGAAAGAGACGCCAGTTTGACCATGGCGTCTTTCCGTCACAAGCATCCGGCACCGGCTGCCCACCCGAAAGCACATCTCGCGGCTGTGTTCCGGCATAGTTTCCATGTAAAAAGCAGCCCCAAAAAATAAGCCTCAATCCTCGGATGCCGATTTCCACAACGCGGCATGTGGTATGCCATGAAAGGTTCTCGTTCGGCATCGTGTAAAAGCATGTCCAACACCGTCCGCGGCATCGGGTAGCATGCGTCCCGCCTGAGCGCGTCTACCGCGCTGTCCTCGACGCCAATGCCACGGAGTCTGTGGTTAATTGGCACTTATACTGTGTTTGATCCCGCCGCAGGCATGGACGCTCGTCGATAAACTCGTCAACCCGGCGTCCGCCCGATTTGCTAGCCTGATCACCTGAGACGGCGTCTGGGCGCCGTTCGTTCTACACGTTCTGGGGCTCGATCAAGTGTCTGATATCACCTTTCTTTCTAGTGGTGGCGAGATGGGCGCGCTGATGCGTGCGCACGACTGGTCACAGCACCCCTTGGGACCACCGAATACGTGGCCTCAAGCGTTACGTATCGCTACCCGGCTGATGCTCAACACGCAGCATCAGATGTGCCTGTTTTGGGGCAGCAATGCCTTCTGGTTCTATAACGACGCCTATCGACAAACCCTTACCGGCGATCGTCATCCCTCCTCGCTGGGCACGCCAGCACAACAAGTCTGGCCTGAAGTGTGGGGTGAGATCGGCCCTCAACTCAGCCAGGTGATGTCTGGCGGCAACGCCACCTGGCATGAAAATCAGCACCTGATCTTGCGTCGCAGTGGTCGTGACGAGGATACCTATTGGACCTACAGTTACGGACCGATCGACGACGAAAGCGCAGCCAGCGGCGTCGGGGGCGTGCTGGTGGCGTGCACGGAAACCACGGAGCAGGTGCTGTTCTCACAGCGGGCGGTACGGGACCGCCAGCGACTGTCAGAACTGTTCGAGCAGGCGCCCTCTTTCATGGCTATGCTGCGCGGTCCGCAGCACATTTTTGAACTGACCAACCCCAGCTATCGGCGCCTGATCGGTGGTCTTGACCCGATGGGTCAATCGGTGCGAGAAGCACTGCCGGATGCCGCCGCTCAGGGCTTCGTTGATCTGCTTGATACGGTGTTCCAGAGCGGCGAGCCCTACGTGGCCACGTCTGCGGAGTTCTCGGCGCAGGCCACAGCGGACATGCCGGCCAGCCAGCACCATCTTGATTTCGTCTACCAGCCCATCAGAAATGCGATGGGCGATGTCACCGGCATCTTCGTCGTAGGCACCGATGTCACCGAACGCTCGCTCGCGGAAAAGGCCCTGCGCCAAAGCGAGGCTCGACTGCGCCATATCAATGCCGACCTGGAACTGCAGGTGGCAGAGCGCATGCACGGGCGTGCACGAATTTGGCAGCTCAACACCGACCTGCTCGGCATCCTCAACGCTGACGGCATCTTCGAGACATCCAACCCGGCCTGGCAAACCGTGCTTGGCTGGTCGGAGGAGACAATCGCCAGCACGCCTTTTTTCGACTTTCTGCATCCGGATGATCTGGCCAGCAACCAATTGACATTCGCGCGGGCGATGGAACAAGCCGAGCCGGCGCTGCGTCTGCAGAACCGCTATCGCCACCGGGATGGCGGTTATCACTGGCTGTCGTGGGTGGCGATCCCGGAGGGCGACAAGATTTACTGCACCGCGCGTGACATCACCGCCGAGAAAGAGGCCGCCGAAAGGTTGACCCGCACCGAGGCGGCCCTGCGCCAGTCGCAGAAAATGGAAGCTGTCGGCCAGCTCACCGGCGGGCTCGCACACGATTTCAACAATCTACTCGGCGGCGTCATGGGCGCGCTGGAAATTATCCGGATGAAACTCGACCAGGGCCACGTCGAAGACATTCCCCGCTTCCTGAAAGTGGGCGAAACCGCGGTGAGCCGTGCCGCCTCGCTGACGCAACGCCTGCTCGCGTTCTCGCGGCAGCAAACGCTCGACCCACGCTCGACCGACGTCAACAAGTTAGTCAAGGGATTGATGGATCTGATCTGCCGCACCATTGGCCCATCCGTGTATTTGGAAGTTGTTGACGCCAGCGGCCTATGGCCTTGCTTTGTTGATCCTCCGCAACTGGAAAATGCCTTGCTCAATCTGTGCATCAACGCGCGCGACGCCATGCCGGATGGTGGTCGCATCACCATTGAAACGACCAATAGATCGCTGGACGCCTATGCCGCTGACACGTGCGAGCTCGAAGCGGGCCAATACGTAACACTGAGCGTTACCGACACCGGCATGGGCATGTCGCCGGAAATCATTACACGTGCGTTCGATCCGTTTTTCACCACCAAGCCGATCGGCCAGGGCACTGGCCTCGGTCTGTCGATGATCTACGGCTTCGCGCGTCAGTCCGGAGGTCAGGCACGCATTTATTCAGAGCCCGGCTCTGGTACCACCTTGACCATTTACCTTCCGCGCCACCACCAAGCACCGGCGCACGAAAAAGACGTTCTGGTGGCGGATGTTTCGCCATCCAAGCAGCAGAACGAAACCATTCTGGTCGTGGAGGACGAGCCGTCCATTCGCGAACTGGTCAACGAGCTGCTGACCGTCGCCGGTTACATCGTGCTGCAAGCGGGCAATGCCAGCGCCGGTCTGCGTATTCTTCAATCCGGCGTCACCATCGATCTGCTGATTACCGACGTCGGTCTTCCCGGCACCATGAACGGCCGCCAGATGGCCGATGTGGCACGCGACACACGCGAGGATCTCAAGGTGCTGTTCATGACCGGCTATGCCGAAAACGACGTAGTCGGCAATGCCCATCTCGACCCGGGCATGCACGTGCTGACGAAACCCTTTTCGCTCAACACCCTCACCCGCCGGATTCAGGAGATTCTCCTGTCTTGATTTGCCCAAAAGCGGTCCCGCCTGCGCGGACTTCTGCAGCGGTGCGTAGCGGGATAAGCTCGGGTCTGATCGCCGTCACCCGATACGTAACGCTGCACCGCTGATCGTTACTTCTTCTTGCTACCGATCATTTCGTCGAGTTCCCGCCTTATGAAAAACCCGTTACCGCTGACCACCATGCTCTTGCTCTGCGTCAGCACGTCCACATCGGCGCAAACGGCAGCCGACAGCGCACGCTGGCAGCGCGAAGTGGCGTCGGTGACCATCACCCGCGACGACTGGGGGATCGCCCACGTGCACGGCAAGACTGACGCGGACGCCGTGTTCGGCATGACCTATGCGCAGGCCGAGGACGACTTCAACCGCGTCGAGACCAACTACCTCCTCTCGCTGGGCCGCCTGGCCGAGGCAGAAGGCGAGTCGGCCGTCTGGCTGGACCTGCGCCAGAAACTTTTCATCGATCCGGTTGAGCTGAAAAAGCTTTACGGCCAGAGCCCGGCCTGGCTGAAGCAGCTGATGAATGCCTGGGCCGACGGGCTCAACGACTTTCTTGCCACCCATCCGAACGTGCATCCGCGCGTCATCAAACACTTCGAGCCGTGGATGGCGCTTTCCTTTACCGAGGGCAGCATTGGCGGAGACATCGAGCGAGTAGAGTTGGCATCGCTGAAGGCTTTTTACGGCAAGTCCACCGACGCGCCGCTGGTGCAAATCGACACGCATCCGAGCTGGGTCGAGCCAACCGGCTCCAACGGCATAGCGATCGCCCCGAAGCTCACCGCCGACGGCCACGCCCTGCTGCTGATCAACCCGCACACCTCGTTCTTCTTCCGCTCTGAGCTGCAGATGTCCAGCGATGCAGGCCTCGATGCGTATGGCGCGGTCACCTGGGGACAGTTCTTCGTCTACCAGGGATTTAACCGGCACGTGGGCTGGATGCACACCTCCACCGGTGCAGACGTGGTCGACGAGTTCGCCGAAACCATCGTGCACAAGGGTGACAAGCTGTTCTATCGCTATGGCAGCGAGCTGCGCCCGGTCACGACCCGGAAAATCACTGTGTCGTATCGTGCAAAAGACGGCTCGATGGCGCAGCGAAGCTTCACCGCCTACTTCACCCATCACGGCCCGATCGTGGGCGAAGCCGACGGCAAGTGGATCGCCGAGGCACTGATGAACATCCCGGTCCCGGCGCTGAAGCAAAGCTGGCTGCGAACCAAGACGCACGACTACGCCAGCTACATGAAAGTGGCCGAACTCAAGGCCAACTCGTCCAACAACACCTTGTTCGCTGATGACAAGGGCGAGATCGCCTACCTGCATCCGCAGTTCATCCCCAGGCGCGACGACCGCTTCGACTATACGAGACCGGTGGACGGCGCCAACCCGGCCACTGACTGGCACGAGCTGACGCCGCTGGACCAGGTTCCGCATGTGCTGAATCCACCCAACGGCTGGGCATTCAATACCAACGACTGGCCGTATTCCGCCGCCGGGCCTTACAGCCCGAAGAAAGCCGACTACCCGCGCTACATGGATACCTTCGGCGAAAACCCGCGCGGCCTGCACGCCACCCGCTTGCTGAGTGGGCGTAACGGTTTCACCGTCCCCTCGCTGATCAACGCCGCGTTCGATCCCTACTTGCCCGCGTTCGCAAGACAGTTGCCGATATTGATCAAGGACTACGACGACCTGCCCGCCACCGACCCGTTGAAGAAGCAGCTGGCCGGTCCGATCGCCCTGCTGCGTCACTGGGATTACCGCTGGGGCATCGCCTCCATGCCGACCTCGCTGGCAGTTTTCTGGGGCGATACGCTGTGGGACGAGGTGAGCAAGGCCGACACCGCCGAAGGCCTGTCGATCTACGACGTAATGGCCGAAGAGGCCGGCCCGCAAAAACGCCTGCATGCCTTGGTCGAAGCCACTGAACGGCTGACCCGGGACTTTGGCAGCTGGGGTGTGCCGTGGGGCGAAATCAACCGCTTCCAGCGCATCGATGGCGCCATCCAGCAACCGTTCAACGACGACCGACCCAGCATCCCGGTCCCGTTCACCTCCTCGCGCTGGGGCTCACTGGCCTCGTTCGGCGCGCACCGCTGGCCCGGCACCAAACGCTACTACGGCACCAGCGGCAACAGCTTCGTCGCCGTAGTCGAGTTTGGCCCTCGCGTGCACGCCCGCGCGATCACCGCGGGCGGCGAAAGCGGCCATCCGGATTCGAAACATTTCAACGACGAAGCCGAACGCTACACCACCGGCAATCTGCGCGAGGTGTACTTCTGGCCGAATCAACTGGATGGCCATACGGAACGCGTGTATCACCCGGGTGAGTGAACGAGAGCAGTTTCCAGCTGAAACATCCGCAGCCGCAACAGCCCATCAGGATGCAAGGCCATCCGTGGTGCTGGTGTGGCCGATGAACTGCCTGACGGCATCCACGGCCTGTCCGGTCGTATAGTCGTCCGAAGCCGGCCCGATCTGGATTTCCGCCATGGCGTGCCCAGCCAACGGCGCTTGACTGAATCCGTCGAACAGCCACAGTTTTTGTGCGGCGGCGAATTGACGGTGGCGTTCGACCAAGTCCGCAGGCGTGCCGGGAAACCAGACCTGGAACGCATTGGTGTGGGGTGGATTCGGGTGGACCAGAAGATCCGCAAGTCCGGAGAGTCCCGCCGCCAGGGCGCGAGCACGGTCGACAAATTCGGGCAGCCGTGGCGCGAATCGCTCAAGCCCGTCAATGGCGGCGATGGCGTACGGATAAGCGGTAAACAAGTCGCCGCCGTAGCGCGTTTTCCATATTCGCAGCGAGTCGATGAAACTTGCGGAACCCGCCACCATCGCCCCGCCCAGTCCACCCAGGCCCTTGTAGTAGGAGACATAAACGCTGTCCGCCAACGCTGAGAGTTCGGCCTCGGACACGCCATAGCCTGCGGCCGCTTCCCACAGCCGTGCGCCATCAAAGTGCAAGGGTATGGATTGCTTCCCGCACCAGGCGGAGATGGCTCGCAAATCCTCGATCTCCGGCAGCACAAAGCCCGCGCGTCGCAGTGGCAACTCGACCACGACTGCAGCCAACGGTTCAGTCAAGGCCTCAAGCGCCTGCGCCGTGAATGGCGCAAAACGACCGAGGCGGATCGCACGCAGTCCGGTTACCGATTCGATCGCGCCGGCTTCATCCATGTCCATGTGGCTCATGGGATGAATCACCACGTTGCGGCAATCACGCGCCTGGGCATACGCACGCAGCACGCACAATTGCGCCGTGACACCCTTGATGAAGAACAGTCCGGCCTCCTTGCCCAGCCGCGCAGTCGTGAGTTGCTCCAGGCGCGCGACGGCGCCACCGGAGCCGTAATCGTCGACCGCATCGTTAGCGGCAACATGGGCGGCTAGATGGGCTAGCGTCTCGGCCGCCGTAGCTGCGCGCTGGCGCGACAGTATCCAGCGGCAGGCATGCTTGATGTCGCGATCAGTGTTGTTCATGAGATGGTCGGCATGGGAGGGATGAAAGGTGCATTTTTGCATGTGCGACCCGCAGGCCATACCGGGGTTAATGACGATGAACTACCAACGGGGGTCAGCGTGCCTCGCGCCAAGAGATGAAGAAAACACAAATCAGAACCGGTATTTCGCCTCTCGAACCCGGGGCACCTAGTCCCGCTTTCGGTCCGACTGACCGAAAAGACTTCCGCCACCTGGATGTGGCTACAGTCGATCCCGCCAATGCCAAACGATCCGCTCGGCGAGGTCGGTCAGCGTCGACGCGACAAAATTCGGCTCGGGTACCCCCGCCGCAGGAATGATCGCGTTATAGGGTCGTGTGACGAGCGCACCGACGCAACCAGCCGCCTGGGCACCCACCGTATCCCACAGATGGCAGGCCACAAGGCACAGGTCGGTCGTTCCAACATCCATGGCCTCGGCCACATGCCGGTAGGTTTCGGGAGCCGGCTTGAATTTGCGAACGGCTTCGACACTGAAGGCGTGTTCGAAAAAGCCATCGATCCCCGCGCGCTCCATCGGCGTGGGCGACGAAGCACTCGCCGAATTGGTCAAGGTCACCAACCGCAGGCCCGCCTTGCGCAGCCGGTGCAGCGCCGGAACAACATCGGGATGGGCCGGCATCGTGCTCATCCGCTGCTTCAGTTCATCGATGTCACTGCCGGTGATGGTCACGCCATGGATCGACCCGACCATGTGCAGGGTGCCGACAGCCAGGTCGCCAAATGGCGTGTAGAGACCCGATAACGTCATCGTCTGCGAGTAGAGGATGAGCTGGGCAAACCATTCTCTCAACACGGACCGATCACCGAAGACGCGAGCAAACAGCGGCTCGATCGTATTGATGTCGAGCAGTGTCTCGTTGACATCGAAAGCGACCACAGGCACGACGTTTCTGGATGTCATGTGCACTTCCTCAATACGTGTGTGTCGCCGTTCGCGCTGGTGTCATTCGCCAAGCAGAGCGACGACGCCGGATTTTCACGGATTTTCGTCACGTCCTCTCCGATCGAGGCCGCCGGAGGGGTCCAGCGCCCGTGTCCAACCTTCAGGAGAAACGACATGCCGATGGTGAAGATTGACGTAATCAAGGACGTTTTCACGCTGCAGTAGAAACAGAAACTCATCACCAAGGTCACCGACGCGATGGTTGCGGTCGAAGGTGAGAACCTGCGTGGGGTCACTTGGGTCCGCATCAAGGAATTCGAGGGCGGTGACTGGGCCATCGGCGGCAAGGCCCTGAAAGCCGCCGACGTCCACGCGCTGGCCAAACCAAAGATGGCAGCCTGACAGTGCCGCATTGTTTGATCCTGCCTGAGTGCGCAACGTCTTGACGCAGCGACGCACCAGGCAGGAGCGTTCCACTGGCATCTTTTGGCGGAGAAACGTATTGCGGACACGCATTTTCGCCAAGCGCTACCATGTGTGCACCAAACCTGCGAAGTGCCACAGCCGGCAAAAGTTCCGGCCACCGTTTCATGATCGCCAAGTTACCACCACTCGAAGAGCTGCTCCACCTGATGCCTGCTGCGGTGTGCGTCGTCGATTCCGACGGCCGATTGCTGTTCGTCAATGCGAGTTTCGAGCGCATTTTCGGCTATACACACGAGGAGGTCCTTGGACGGCCTATCTTCGACATGGTCCATCCCGAGGACGTGGCGATAACCTTGCAGCAGGCTGAAACGGTCACCGCCGGCACGTTGCAACGTCATTTCCGCAATCGCTATGTCCACAAGAGCGGTCATATCGTGGATATCCAATGGTCGGCGCACTGGCTGCCCGACTACGGCGTGCGCATCGGCGTGGGCCAGGAAGTCAATGAACTGCGCCGTGCCGAACGTGCGCTTGAGCACCGCGCCAGTCACGATCCGTTGACCGGCCTGCCCAACCGACACCAACTGCAGATCGAACTGCAAAACGCCGTCGTTCATGCGCAGCAGACTGGCGAAGGTCTGGCCTTGCTTTACATGGACCTTGATGGCTTCAAGGGAGCCAACGACCGCGGCGGTCACGATGCTGGCGACCGCCTGCTATGCGACGTCGCAGAGCGACTGCAGCTTGGCCTGCGGCAAGGCGATCTGGTGGCTCGTGTCGGCGGCGACGAATTTGTCGCGCTGCTGCCCGGCTGCCGCAATGTCCAAGCCGCGCAGGTCGTCGCCGATGGTCTGCATGCCCGCCTCCGCCCGCCCCACACCCTTCCCGATGGCCTTTTCCATATCGATGCCAGCATCGGCATCGCCTGCTTTCCCGCCGACGGTGGCGATCCGGACACCCTGCTGAGCCTCGCCGATCGCGCGATGTATGAGGCCAAGCGCCAACGTCAGTGAGGTGGCGACACAGCCCCAGACCGACAAGGCGTGCCGACTCGGACTCGACAGCTCGGACTTTGAAGCACCATGCCGGCAAGAAAGAGGGGAAACTTGCTTCCCATCGTCGCGATCACGATGGAGGAACCGCGCTGATTGCTTCCGCTTGGCTGGTAGCCATTCGTGGCTCACCTGCGGAGCCCCAGAAACACTCCATGAACTCTACCCCTGACTGAAGCAGCGCTCGAGCAATGGCAAACGGCATTCCTCTGTGGGCGCTTCTTGATCAGCGAAGAGACGGCAGCACGACAGCTTGCTGACTTCAGGACGGGAACAATGCGGGCCTTACTTCGCGCATGAAAATACGTACGGTGACCGGGCCGACTCCCTTGAATCGCCGCAACCTGCGCTCGACGTCCGCGCGACGTTCCGATGCCTCCAGGATCCCGAGTACGCTGTCGTGGTAGTCCTCGATCAGCATTTTGCACAACAGCGTCAAGCGCCTCGCAGTTGACTCGTCATAGCGAGCATAGCCTCCCTCGCCCAGCATCTTCAGCAGCTCGGCATAAATGCAGTGGCTGAGCTTGCGCGGTGTATCGCGGCCGCGCGTTTCGATGAGTACTCGCCAGGTCGCGGCAGCAATCTTCTGCCCGATCCGCTTGCCGAAGAGAAAACTCGCAAGCAGCCACTTGAACAGACTCCCCTCGTCGTCTTTCCGGACGTTGATGCCGAGGTCGGAAGCAGAAAGATAGCGGCTCATGGAAATTCTCATGTCGGGTAAGCGCCTGACGCCGATTCGGCACGCCAGCTCGCACACGTTGTTCGAAACGTGAAAACACGCGCCATACAAAACGCGCCGGTTCTGCTGAGTCCAAAAGCCGGTAGGAACCATTCGGCTCCGCGCTGCATGGAACCCATGCTTCACGACTCGGCGACAACGCGTTGCTCAGCATCATGCTTCGCCACCTATCAGTGCCTCTGCCATGAAAACCTCGAAGAAAAAGACCACTACGCCGTCGACTGTCACAACGCAGCGCCAGCGCAAGATTCAGAAGGAAACCGACAGCAAGGATGCCGCTGCCAAAAACAAGAAATCATCCGGAAAGAAGGTCGCACAGGCATCGACGCGATCCAAGCCGGAAAATCCATTGCCGAAGCAGCATCAGCGCAAGCCTGGCCTGGAAAGCGAGCTTGACCCGCGTCCGCAGTTCATGGCTCCCGGCTATATCGGCAGCGGGAAGCTGGCAGGCCGATCGGCCATCATCACGGGCGGCGACTCGGGAATCGGACGTGCCGTGGCAGTGCTATTCGCGCGTGAAGGTGCCGACGTCGCCATCGTCTATCTGAACGAAGACAGTGATGCCGAGGAAACCTGCGATCACGTAGAGGCAGAAGGGCAACGCTGCGTGCTGATTCGCGGTGATGTACGCGACCCGAAATTCTGCCGTGAGGCCGTCAGTAAAACCATCAACGCGTTTGGAAAGCTGTCGGTACTGGTCAACAACGCAGCCTTTCAGGAGCACGCGGAGTCGTTGGAGGACATCACCGATGAGCACTTCGAGGAAACGCTTCGCACCAACCTGTTCGGATATTTCCAGATGGCGCGAGCCGCCCTTCCTCATCTTGGCAGCGGCGACTGCATCATCAATACCGGGTCGGAGACTGGCCTGTTCGGCAACGACAAACTGCTCGACTATTCCATGACCAAAGGCGGCATCCATGCCTTTACCAAGGCGCTGGCGTCGAATCTCGCCAAGCGCGGCATCCGTGTCAACGCCGTGGCCCCGGGGCCGGTCTGGACGCCGCTGAATCCAGCCGACCAGTCCGCTGAAGACATCCAGAAATTCGGTCAGTCCAGTGGCATGGGACGTCCCGCACAACCGGAGGAAATTTCCCCGGCCTACGTATTTCTTGCCGCGCCCGCCTGCTCCAGCTACATCACCGGCGCCATCCTGCCCATCATGGGTGGACCGCATCCCTGAGAGGCACGTCAAAGCGCCATGGCGAATTCCGACTCACCGGAATGGGCATGGACGATTCAGTAACCGATACGACAACAGGCAGCACTTCCGTGACGACCCCCTCCAGCTCCCCACGCATACCGACAGTCCGGGTCGGATGCGCCGGCTGGTCTATCCCTCGCGGCAGCGCGGATAGCTTTCCTGAAGCGGGCAGCCACCTACATCGCTACGCACAGATATTCAACGCGGTCGAGATCAATTCGTCGTTCTATCGCAACCACCTCCCGGCCACGTACCGACGCTGGGCCGACTCCGTACCGGAACATTTCCGCTTTTCGGTGAAGTTTCCACGCACCATCACGCATCAGGCCAGGCTGGAAGATAGCGGCGAGTTGTTGCCTGACTTTCTCGCCGGCGTTGCCGAGCTTGGCTCCCGGCTTGGTTGTCTGCTACTGCAACTGCCTCCGCGGCTAGCTTGGGATGCTTCGGTGGCCACGCCGTTTTTTAAGCGGCTTCGTCGCCTGCACAAGGGACCGGTGGCCTGCGAGCCCCGGCACGCCTCGTGGTTTGACTCTGAAGCTGGCCGCATGCTGTCGATGCATCACATTGCGCGCGTTGCTGCCGATCCGGCGTTGTCGCTGCGCGCTCGCGTGCCGGAAGGCGATCGCCAACTGCAGTACCTGCGGCTGCATGGTTCACCGCGGATTTACTACGACACCTATGCCGACGACACCATCCGCCGTGTGGCCGTCCGCCTGCAGCAGCCCGCCGATGAAACCACCCAGCGCTGGTGCATCTTCGACAACACCGCCGAAGGACACGCCACTGCCAATGCGCTGTCGCTGCTCGCCGAGTTGCGGCCTTAGGGATCGATTCACCTTTCCTCGGCGCGGCAACGATTACAGTGCGTCAGAACTGCGGAGAATTGCCGTGCCCGAAGGTCCCTCGATTATCATTTTGCGAGAACAGGCCGCTGGCTTTGCCGGCAAGGTCATACGTCGTGCCGAGGGCAACGCCAAGGTCGACATGCCACGTCTGCAGGGCCGGCGCGTGGAGGCCCTGCGCAGTTTCGGCAAACAGTTTCTGATCGATCTCGGCAGCTTCTCCGCCCGCATCCATCTGTTGATGTTCGGTAGTTACCGCATCGACGAACGCAAGGACAGCGCGCCGCGGCTCAGCCTCGGCTTTGACCATGGCGAACTGAATTTCTACAGCTGTTCCGTGCGCCTGATCGAGAGACAACTGGCCGATATCTATGACTGGCGCGCAGACGTCATGTCCGACGAGTGGGACCCCGCGCTCGCGCGAAAAAAACTCCGGACCAAGCCTGACACGCTGGTCTGCGACGCCCTGCTCGATCAGGAGGTATTTGCCGGCGTCGGCAACATCATCAAGAACGAGGTGCTGTACCGCGTACGGGTGCACCCGTTGTCAACCGTCGGCGCCCTGCCTCCGCGCAAGCTGCGCCAACTGGTGGAACAGGCGCGCGTTTATGCGTTCGAGTTCCTGGCATGGAAGAAAGCACTCGAGCTGCGCAAGCAGTGGCTGGTGCACAATCGCACGCTTTGCCCGCGTCACGACATTCCTCCCGAACGCGCTCATTTGGGCAAGACTCATCGTCGCAGTTTCTATTGCGAGCTGTGCCAGAAGCGCTACGGCAGCGCCTGACAGGCCGATTAAAGTCCCTTCGTCATGACACAGCTCGATCTCTTCGACCACGGTGCGCAAGTGTTGCTGGATGACGCCAGTGGACGCATCGTACTGACACCCGCGGTTGTCGCGCCAGCGCTGGCAGCGCGCTGGTTCGAGTCATTGCGAGACGAGGTGTCCTGGAAGGAAGGCAGCCGACTGATGTACGAGCGCGAAGTGGACGTGCCGCGACTGCGCGCCCATTACCGGATGGATGATGCCGGCCTTCCCCAGGTGCTTCGTGATGCGCTGGTTGCAGTCAACACGGTCATCGAGGCGCCCTTCGACAGCATCGGTCTCAACCTCTACCGCGATCATCGCGACAGCGTCGCCCTGCACAACGACAAGCTCGACGACCTCCAGCGCGGTCAACCGATCGCCCTGCTTTCGCTCGGCGTGACACGACGCATGACGATACGTGCCAAACAGCCACCAAAGCGGGTGCTGCATGTCGACCTCGACGCCGGCAGCGTTTTGTCCATGAGCTGGGAAACACAACGCCACTATGACCATGCCATACCCAAGCAACGCGAATTCTCCGAACCACGCATCAGCCTCGCGTTCCGTGTACGGCGGCGCCCAGGCAGTCCTTGATCATGCTCCGGCACCAACGCCAGAGCTCGCTCTTCCCGCCAAATGCGATGTCTGGAAAACCGCATCGTCTTCACGTTGATTGGTCGAAGACACTTTTAAGCTGACGCGATTGCTGAACACGCACACAGGCCACCAGGTCATGATCGAATCGAGGAAAAGCATTCATTGGCGCAGCGGTATCGTCGGCGCTGTCACGGGATTGATCGGACTCGCGCTGTTCTTTGGCGGCGTCTGGCTGGTAGCTCTGGGTGGCTCCTGGTATTACCCACTGGCCGGTCTCGCGTTGCTGGTAGCGTCAGTGCAACTGGTCCGCGGACGGCGATCCGGGGCGTGGTGGTATTTCGCCGTGCTTGGCGCCACCATCCTTTGGACGCTGTGGGAAAGTGGGCTGGACTACTGGGGCTGGATTCCGCGTGACGGCCTGTTGGTCCTGTTGGGTATCGCGGTAACGCTTTGCCTGCCGACGCTCCTTCCTCGAACGCGCCGAAGCCGCTGGAGCGGCATCGCTGGCGCGCTCAGCGTCGTCTTCGTCGTTGCGCTTGGACTGGCGTTCGTCCCGCACAATGTCACCGGCCCGTATCAGCCACAGTCTGCCGCTTCCACCGGCAAGTCGCCCACCGGTAATTTGGCCGCGGGCGAGACCGCCTCCGATGCACAGGCACAGCCGGCCAACGACCCTGCGGCATCCGACTGGGCGGCCTATGGCCGCAGTCAGGCGGGCACGCGTTATTCGCCGTTGGACCAGATCACGCCTGAAAATGTCGGTCATCTGAAGCAAGCCTGGGAGTTTCATACCGGTGACTTGCCGAAGAAGCGCTGGGGCGCAGAAACCACACCGCTGAAGATCGGTGACCGGATCTACCTGTGTTCGGCTCGCAACGTTCTGATGGCATTGGATGCCCGCAATGGCAAGCAGCTGTGGCGCTATGACCCGAAGGTCGACGACAAAGCCATTCCCTACACGGCGGCCTGCCGCGGTGTCGCATACTACGACTCATCGCGGTCTGTGCCGGCCAGCGCGAGTCCCACGCTGACTGCACCCGCTGTGGCGGCCAGCACGGCGGCTCCCGCCGACCAGCCCGGTGACACATCCAGTCATATCGCCGCCAACGCCGGACCCGCTGGGGCCTGCACGCGTCGGATCATCGAAGGTACGCTGGATGCACGCCTGATCGCCGTGGATGCCAACACTGGCAAACCCTGCGCTGACTTCGGCCACGACGGTCAGGTCGACATTACCCAGGGAATGGGTGAGGTGCCTCCGGGGTATGTATCCATCAACTCGGTACCGGTCATCGTACGCGGCGTGGTCGTGACCGGTCACCAGGTTCTGGACGGCCAGCGTCGCTGGGCGCCGTCGGGCGTGATCCTCGGCTATGACGTGATCAGCGGGCAACTTCGCTGGGCTTGGGACATGGTGCATCCGGACCGGCACGGATTGCCGCCCGCAGGAGAAACCTACGCCCGCGGCACGCCCAACATGTGGACCAATGCCAGCGGTGACGAAAAACTTGGGCTGGTCTACGTGCCGCTGGGTGCGCCGGCTGGTCAGTACCTGAGCCAGAGCCGACGTCCCGCCGAAAATACCTATTCCGATTCGCTGGTGGCACTGGACGCTGCCACCGGTTCGCCTGTCTGGCATTTCCAGTCACAGAAACACGGCGTCTGGGACTACGACCTCGGCTCGCAACCGAGCCTGATCGATTTCCCGACCGATCATGGCGCGGTCCCGGCATTGGTGTTGCCGACCAAGCAGGGCGATCTGTACGTGCTCGATCGACGCACCGGCCAACCGTTGACCGGCGTGCAGGAGCGGCCCGTGCCCGGCGGTGGTGTGGAACCCTCCCAGCGTGCGCACACCCAACCGTTCTCCACCTATCAAACCTTGCGTAAGCCAGATCTCACCGCCAGTAATATGTGGGGGCTGACGCCGATCGATCAGCTGGCGTGCCGCATTCAATTCCGTCAGGCCAATTACGCCGGCGTCTACACACCGCCGAGCGCAAAACGTCCGTGGATCGAATATCCCGGTTATAACGGCGGACCGGACTGGGGCAGTTTGGCGATCGACCCGGTCCGAGGCGTGATCGTGTCCAACTACAACGACATCCCCAACTACGACCAGATGGTGCCGCGCGCCGCGGCGCAGGCCAAAGGCTGGAAGCCACGCGACGAATCGGATGCGGACAACAAAGCCGGCCAGGAAACCACCGGCTTTCCGCAACTGGATACGCCGTGGGGCTACACCATCAACGCCGGCTGGCGGCTCCCGTTCACCCAGATGCCATGCAAGGAACCGCCCTACGGCGGCATTCGCGCAATCAGCCTGAAAACCGGCAAGACGTTGTGGGATCGACCGTTGGGAACCGCCCGACGCAACGGGCCGTTCGGTCTCAGCTCGCATCTGCCAATCGACATCGGCACGCCCAACAATGGTGGCTCGGTGGTCACCGCCGGCGGGCTGATCTTCATCTCTGCCGCTACCGACGACCTGATTCGCGCGATCGATGTGCAAACCGGCAAGACGCTGTGGCACGCGTCGCTGCCCGCGGGCGGACAGGCCACCCCGATCGTGTATTCAATCGACGGACGTGAATACCTGGTCATTGTTGCCGCCGGCCATCACTTTATGGAAACCCCGGAAGGCGACGCCGTCATTGCCTATGCATTGCCTCGCTGAAACACGTCGCCATATCGACGGCAGCGCCCTGGCGACAGGGCGTGGCCGCCGGTTTCAGACATGACCGAATATGCGCTCACCGATGCGGCCGCCCTGCATGGTTTGCAGCGTCAGTTTTTGACGCACTCCTTTCATTGGGCTGCTCATGTGATGGTCCTTTGGACATCTTCCTCACCTTACTTCGAGAGAACCGAAGGCAGACTGGCGCCCACTTATCTGGAGAGCCATCCATGCACGCCCTGAAAATCGACCCTTCGCTGGAGGCCGAAGAAGCCTTTGTTGGCTACATCGAGCAGGAGGATTTCCCCTGCCTCGCCGCCAAGACGGCCATCGCCCGCGATCACGTGACGTTTTTTCACGGTAGCTCGATCGACTGCCCCGCTCACGACCGCGCCCTGCTCACCGCGCTGATCGATTTCGCACAACCCTCGGACGCCGAATCCCCGTTTCGCAGTTTCGCAGCACTGTTTCCGAGCAGTCCGGACAAGACACCGCGGGAATTTGAAAGCGCACTGTGGCAACGACTGCAACGGCTGCACGATCTCGATGTGTTGCAATCACCGTGGGACGAGACCGTATCGTGTGATCCAAGCTCCCCGGATTTCAGCATGAGCCTGGGTGGTCACGCGTTCTATGTGGTGGGGCTGCATCCGGCATCGACGCGACGTGCGCGACGCTTCCCGATCACCGCCATGGTGTTCAATTTGCACCGACAGTTCGAACAGCTGCGCGAGGAAAAACGGTATCACCGTTTCAGCGAGGCCATCATTGAACGCGATGTGGCCTTTCACGGCAGTGCGAATCCGATGCTGGACGAACATGGGTCTTCCAGCGAGGCACGTCAGTACAGCGGTCGCGTCGTCAGTGCTGATTGGATTTGTCCCTTCAAGCCCAGGTCGTGAATGGGTGCCGGGGCTGCGGACGTCGCTTGAACCTGACTACTCGAACATGACTATCGGCGCCGCCTCGTCCGCGCTGGACCACCTCGGTAAAATCTCACCAGCCCGGTGATTCCGGCTGGGTCGATCTGGTTATGGACTGTTCGCCTGATCGTCCGGCGCAGGATGGCGCACGCCGGCGAGGAGATGAGCATGGATCGCATCGCTGGTGAGGACCGAGATGTCCCCCGTCGTCTCCAGCACGATCGCCGAAACCTTCTCCAGTCCACCGACATTCGCCTCGCGAAGCTTGGCCATGATGTCACCCCGCGACATGCGCGCCTGCCGCAATGCATGATCCAGAAATTGACCATCGCGCACCAGCAACATCGGCTCATTTTCCATCAAGCGCCGGACGGTATCCGATCGACGTCGGGCGATCGAAAGCAGGTACTGAGCGGCGATCAGCGTCGTGATCGCCGCCATCGCCTGCGTGAAACCAGACCAGCTTTCGGAGGCACCCGCCGTGGCTAGCAACGAGGCGGTCGCCAGTGTCACCAAAAAATCGAACGCCGTCATCTTCGACAACGTACGGGTGCCTACCAGGCGAACGAGAATGATCACCCAGATCAGGCCGGCGCCACTGAGCACGGCGCCGCGAACGAGAGCATCCGGCAGAGAGGAGATATCGAACATCCGTCCATGGTGCCCGCATTGGGATAGGTGCACCAGCGCAGCGCAATTTTGCCGCCAGCCCCGATGCCGTTCGTACCCGGTTGCCGTCTCCGTGCCGCGCGTCCGCGACATCACGAGGTGCTCATGCTCGGCTGCCCACCCTGCTGCCGCAGCCACTGATTCGCCGCACTCCAAACGCCGTCCTCCCATTCGATTTGCGGGACTTCAAGACCATGGACTACGTCGATTTCGCGCAGTGACCAGCGATGGCCATCACCATCATGGCGGCCTGGTACGTATCCTCGCGAAAAAAGACCCGTCGCAGCGTAGGCTTCTGGTGTTTCCTTGGCAGCAACGTGCTCTGGGTCATCCGGGGCTGGCATACCGTCGCCTATGCATTGATCGTGCTGCAGATCTGCCTGGCGGTGATGAACATCCGCGAGGCCAGGGAAAACGACGCCGTCTGACCCGCCGATTGCGATCCCGTTGCGGCGGCGAGACACGGCCGATGGAGAAGCGGCTCGCAGCAACGACGAAAAGAAGAATGTTGCACTTGAGCAAGTGCCATTCATGTCGGCGTTCATTCGGTATCGGCGATCAGGATCGACGTGGCATGGCCGCGTTTAGACATTCCGGGAAGGACCTCGGCTTTCGCATCTTTCGCCGTAGGTGCAGAAGTCTCTGTCTTCCGGCAAGGATCGTCGGGATCCACGCTTGCATGGCATGCTGCAGAGCCACGATCACGCCCAGGAGTCGCCATCCATGAAGTTTCCCCGGGCAGACCATCGCCGCCATCGAAAGATCAAGAGCTGCCAGTGTCTGCTTGCTCTTAGCGCGCTGATCGTGACCGGTACCGCATCTGCTGCCACACCGGCACCGGCACCGGCACAGAGCGTTCTGTTCATCGGCAACAGCTTTACCTACGGCGCGCATTCCCCGGTATGGCGTTATCACGCCGACCTGGTGCGCGACCTCAATGGCGATGGCGTCGGCGGTGTGCCGGCCCTGTTCAAGCTGTTCACCCAGGAAGCGGGCCTCGACTATGACGTCAGCCTGGAAACGGTCGGCGGCAAGACGCTCAAGTTTCATTACACGCAAAAGCGCGCGCAGATCGACCACGTCTGGGATCACGTGGTGGTGCAGGAGTACAGCACGCTCAGCGCTGACCAGCCGGGCGATCCGGCCACATTCAAGCAGTACGCCAGCAAGCTTGCCACGATGTTCAGGCAACAGAATCTTTCGGTGGATATCCGGCTGATGGCGACATGGTCACGCCCTGACCAGACTTACAAGCCTGGCGGCCACTGGTATGGCAAGCCGATCGACGCCATGAGCAATGACCTGCAGAAGGCGTATGCCGATGTCGCTGCTGGCAATCCGTCGATCCACAGCGTGATCGCGGTCGGTAGCGCCTTCAATCGTGCCATCGCCAGCGGCGTGGCTGACGGCAACCCGTATGACGGCATCCGCTTCAACCAGATCGATCTGTGGGCCTACGACCACTACCACGCCAGCATGTATGGGTATTACCTGGAAGCGTTGATGGATTTCGGCAGCATCACCGGCAAGGATCCGCGCAGTCTTGGCAAGCACGAGACAGCAGCAAACGAACTCGGCCTGTCATCGGAGCAGACGGAGGCGCTGCAGGAAGTCGCCTATCGGCAACTGCATCAGGTGCCGTAGCAGTCATCCTGCTGCAGGCGGCGTCAGCATCCGCCTTGACTTTTCGATGCAGTGGCCGTGAAAAATGTGTCGGAAAATTCCGTACCCAAGGTAGTCGCAGCGAAAACTTTCTCCGACAGATTTTTGCCTTGGCCGTATCCAGCATCGAGGTCATGCACGCATACCGGCATGTACATGATCGAACTGCCGGTACCCACGCACACGAGAATCAACGCACACCAACATCGCGACAACCGCTCGGCAGTCGTCGTGTCCGGCACCTGGCATTTCGGCTACGGCAGCACGGCCGAAGACGCAAAAACCCTGGAGTTGGGTCCGGGCAGCTTCTACACCGAGCCGGCGAACCTGCCGCACTTTGCGCACACGGAGGCTGAGGCGGTTGCGGTCATCATCACCGGCAGTGGCCCGACCGACACACGCTATGTGACAACGCCCGGTGTCGACACCGCAACTACGGGGAAACAACCATGACCTTATCAACGACGCCACGCGATCCGCTCGCCGATCATCTGCTCATCGCGCATAACGTCGCCTTCTGATCATCGATTCGTCGCCCGCGCCGGGGTCACTTAAACGTCGCCTGCAGCCATCGAACTGCAAGGATGGGGTCAGGTATGTCGGGCACCACTCGAGCACGTCAACGAATAGCTGGGTTTGCCCTGAAAACTTGCCTGGACCGCCTTCACGCGGGACAGAAAATCATCGTGCAAGAGTGCGTGGCACCACCACGCGTTCCGACGATCCTGCGGTCCACGTGTATCCCCGCCCGCCTTGGAGAGTTCGCATGAAACCACCGGTTGCCTACCGCGACGATCTCGAGAATATCGATGCCGATGAGGCGGAAATCGAGCAAAAGCTCAACACAACGTTCGATGTCATCCTCGAGCGCATCGCTGAAGACTACGGCCACGCCGTGCGTGCAGTACATGCCAAGGCGCATGGAATCCTCGTCGGTGAACTGACGATCGACGAAGGGCTCTCCCCCGAACTGGCCCAGGGCATTTTCGCCGATACCGGGACTCACTCGGTTTACCTGCGACTTTCGACCAATGCCGGCGACATCCTGCCCGATGCGATCAGCCTTCCACGCGGCCTGGCGATCAAGGTGCTGGATGTCGCGGGTGAGCGACTGCCAGGTGCCGAAGGCAAGACCCAGGATTTCATCATGGTCAACGGCAACGTGTTCCAGGCGAAGACCGCCAAAACATTTCTCGGTGGCCTCAAGCTGCTCGCGCAAACCACCGACCGCATAGAGGGCACCAAAAAGGTATTGTCTGCGACACTGCGCGGCGTGCGCCACGTACTCGATGCGGTGGGGCTGGAGAGCCCCACCGTCAACTCGCTCGGAGGCGCACCCAATGTCGAGCCGCTGGGAGAGACCTACTACTCGGTCACACCATTCCGCTACGGCGACTACGTGGCCAAGTTCAGTCTCAAACCGATCGCACCAGCAATGACGGCGTTGAGCGGCAAGGAGATCGACGTCGACGGGCGCGAGGACGCGATTCGAGAGGAGGTGCGCAAGGAGATGCGCGGCATGGACGCGACTTGGGAGTTTCGCGTGCAGCTGTGTCGCGATCTCGACAAGCAGCCGATCGAGGATCCGACCGTAGAGTGGGACGAGGACGAGGCCCCGTTTCAGCGCGTCGGCATCCTGCACGTCAGCGCGCAGGACAGCTGGGATGCGCAGAGCGTCGACCGCGTGAACGAGCGCATGCGCTTCAGCGTTTGGACGGGGCTTGCCGCGCACCAGCCTTTGGGCAACATCAATCGAGCCCGCCGCATGGCTTACCTTCACTCCGCCGACTTCCGCGCTCGCGTAAATGGCTGTCCATATCACGAGCCGGCGTCATCGCAGGATTGAACCCCAGCGGCCCGAGACGTTCGGGCGATCCATCTCGCTGGAATAACCGGGGCAGGCCGATTTCAACGCTCAACTGAAAGCGTCGCGAATTGCGTGCTCTTGTTGCGCCACACCTCGAATGCCGTCAGTCCGGGTCGCGCACTACGTCGTCCTCCGTTGCAACAATCTGCCATTGTCCGTGCCGGCGAACCCAGGTATCGGTCCAGACAAAATGACCTTTCTTGCCGCCCTGGCGCACGCAGGCCTCGCTGCCCTGAGCTACCGCGGTGTCGCCAATGAATCGAACTTGTGCGTATTCGAGGTGGTTGGTAAGGAAGTCGTAAGGACCCTTTTCAGCACCCGCTATGACCGCCCGCTTGTCCAGCACTACGCCGTCCGGAACCCAGACAGCGTCATCGGCGAGGATTCGCTTCACGACCGACGCGTCGTTGCCGGCAACGCTTGCCGCCCACGCTGCCTCGCTCTCCAGGATGTAGCGTTCGGCGTCGACCTTCGAAAAGAGGTCATGCGCCACGGCAAGGGTGGCAGCCAGCAGGCTGCATGAACGAGCCATTGAGCGTCCCGCCGCCCGGAAACCTTTTCATGGCCACACCCCTGACGTGCTGTGACGACATGGAGCGTCCCAGCGCTGAGCAGACCCCGCGCCGCGAGCGCCGAACGAATATTCGCTCCGCGCCAGAAAACTTGTTTATTGACGCTCCTTTTCAGGACACGTGCCCAAAATCGCTGCCATGGTGGCTCAGCCCGACGGTGGATTCCGTGGAGGGCGAGTCGCATGCCCTCGGAGATCGTGCACTCCCTTGCCGCATGCCACTCTTGCGCGCATCGAAGCAGGCGATCGTTTTTGACCGCGGGCTCTCCAGCGGAATACGGAACCAACAAAGGTGTTTCGCATCTCATTTTCGGCGTCCAGACCGGCGTTCGACGGGCAATCTTTCGTGGATCGGACACGACGTTGTGGGGCACGCTTTCCGGTGTCGATGATGTCCGCTCCCATTCGTCGTATAGATGAGGGACGCCATGCCGGCCTCCCCGACCACCAAGGAGAGCAACCATGTCCTACATCGATGGTTTCGTGATCGCGGTTCCCGACGCGAAGCGCGAGCAGTTCATTGCGCATGCCAACACCTTCGACGCCATATTCATGGAGTTCGGCGCCACGCGCGTGGTGGAGTGCTGGGGCGACAATGTACCTGAGGGCAAGCTGACCGACTTCCGCCGCGCCGTGCAAGCAGTGAAAGATGAGTCCGTGGTGTTCTCGTGGGTGGAATGGCCCGACAAGGCCACTCGCGACGCGGGCATGGAGAAATTCATGAAGGATCCCCGCATGGAGGTCGCCAGCGACATGCCCTTCGACGGCAAGCGCATGATCTTTGGCGGCTTCGTGCCAGTAGTCAGCCTGCCGACCTGAGCGCGTGGAAACCTGGAGCGCGACAGCGAGGGTTTCGGGCACCTGATGAGAGGACGTCAGGTGCCTCGATCTTCCGCGGATAAACTTTTCCACCACCGGCCACGCACTGCCCAATGCTGCATTGGCACAGTTACCTGCATGCCTTGCCTTCGCAGTTGCAGCTTCAACTGATTGCCGCAGGCTGACTAGTCGGCAGCGGCTGGGTAATGATGTATAGGCAAAATGGCCGCTGTGGAATTGGAGCGCTGCAGTAGCCTACCGAACATTGTTCAGTGCACCCTCCGAAGGCCGCAATGGCGAGGTTGTCGTCCACGTGGTCGAGAGCTCGACGCGCGGACGATTTCCCGTCTCGACCACAGGAGAGAGCCCGTGACCAAGTCCAAGCAGCAGACCAAGATCGAGAAGCTAGAGCAAGCCTTCTGGAAGTCCATGCTCGACAACGACCCGAAAGCCGCCACCAGCATGCTGACCGAACCTGCGCTGATGGTCAGCGGACACGGCGCCATGTCTTTCGATTAGGCCGCCTACACCAGGAAGGCAAAAGATACGAAGTAAAAGATTCTGGACTACAGCATTTACGCGATGGAGGTTCTGTTTTCCAGCAACGAGGTCGCCATCGCCACTGACCACGTTCACCAGAAGATGGAGATAGACAGCAAGCCGATGGAAATGAACGCCGTCTACGCGTCCACTTGGGTCAGGATCACAGGCAGTTGGAAATGTGCTGCGCTTACAGAGAGCTCCGAAACTTCCAAGAATCAACTGCCTGATCGATAGCCAGGTCAGCTTCATCGCTGCTCAAGAGTGGTATCAGGGAAGAAAGGCGCGTCGTTAAGCGAAATGCTTCAACTTCCAACCTTTCTGGGATGGCGAGCTTTAAGTAAATGCCATTCGTGTTTGGGACAGTTTTGAACGAATCGGTGCTGATGGCAGTGCAACGAAGTGCAGCGACAGGAAAGGAACAGCCCCAGTCGGCCCGCTTTGGGCAGGACGGCCATATGGCCGACACGCTCTGGCAGACCAGGCCGTGCTGCGGCTGCGGCTGCGTGATGTTCCAGCCGCGCGGTTCATCGGCAGCTGGACATCATCCGACGCGGCCGCCAAGGCCACGCAAAACCGTCGCTCAGTTTGCGTTGGGCATGCCGCTGACAAACTTGGCTGGAGCCTTTCTGGAGTGCGCGATGCCAAACAAATCTTCTGCAGCTACCGGCTTTAAGGAACGTGTCCGCGTCCGTACCGCCAAGCCCGAGGACGTCGCCGGCATGGCCAACGTCGCTCGGGCAGCCTATGCGGCATGGCCTGCGTCAAGCATCGCCGACGAGCGCAATTATTCGCTGCAGCTGGTTGCCTTCCCCACTGGCCAGCACGTGGCCGTGGTTGGCGACCAAGTGGTCGGTTACGCCACCAGTCTGATCACCCAGCTCGACGACGACAGCCCCTGGTACAACCATGCGGAAATGACTGGTTACGGCACCTTCAGCACCCATGACCCGGCCGGACAGACGCTGTACGGCGCCGATATCGCGGTGCATCCGGACTGGCAGGCCAAGGGTATTTCCCGCCTGCTCTATCAGGCACGCCGCACCTTGATGAAGCGGCACAACCTGAAGCAGATGGTGGCCGGTGGCCGGATCCCCGGTTATGCCGCGCATCGCGGCCCGCTGACGGCTCAGGAGTACGTCGACAAGGTCAAGGCCGGGGAGTTGCGCGATCCCGCGCTCAATGCCCATTTGCATGCCGGTTATGACGTGCTCGATGTGCACTACGGCTATCTCGACGACCAGGAAAGCCTGGGTTATGCCACCCATCTGGTGATGCCGAACGTGGACTTTCACCCACGCAAACGCATGATTGCCGGCGCCCCGGTGCGTCGCACCGCGCGACACGTGCGGGTCTGCGCCACGCAGTACGATCAACGCCAAATCAGCAGCTTTGAGGACTTCGCCGACCAGATCGAGTACTTCGCCCAGAGCGCCTCGGCGTACGACAGCCACCTGCTGCTGTTTCCGGAATTCGTGACCGCGCAGCTGTACTCCACGTTCACTCGTGGTATTGCCTTGCTCGATGCCGTTGAACAACTGGCGGCCCTGGCGCCCCGTATCGACACGTTGTTCCGGGAAGCGGCAATGCGTCACAAGCTGCACTTGGTGGGTGGTACCACGCCGGTTCGCACCGTCAAGGGTATGCGCAACGTCGCCCACCTTTACACCCCCAGCGGCGGCACCTACACGCAGGAAAAACTGCACATCACGCCGGCTGAACGCGAGTACTGGGGAATCACTCCGGGTGACGGCATCAAGGTGTTCGAGACCGCAATCGGACGAATTGCGATCGTGGTCTGCTACGACATCGAGTTTCCGGAACTGACCCGCATGCTGGTCGAGCACGGTGTCGACATCATCCTCAACCCGTTCGCTACTGACGAGCGCAAGAGTTACCTGCGCGTGCGTTACTGTGCCCAGGCGCGCGCGGTGGAAAACATGGTGTATGTGGTGATGTCCGGCAATGTCGGCGGTCTCACCCACAGCCCCTCGATGTCGATCAATTTCGGCCAGGCGGCGATTTTGACGCCGAGTGACTTTGCCTTTCCGATGAACGGTGTCGCTGCCGAAGGCATCGTCAATACGCAGACCGTGGTCATCGCCGATCTCGACCTTGGCGCATTGGACATACAGCGTCAGTGCGCCTCGGTGAGGCCGCTACTCGATCGCCGTCACGACCTGTACGAACTTCATGCCAAGGTGCCGGTGGAACACGTAACCGTGGTCTGAGCGGCGCTCTCGCTCCGGGAAAGGCAGAACGGTTACCTCGCTGCTTTCAGGAATCTCCCTTGCACCCTCTTTGTCACCCCAAACTCCGGCGAACAAATTCGGCTTTTCAAATCGCCAGGCAAAAAAGTGAAGACTGCCTTGGTCCTGGTGTGGCCTCGTGTCGATCTGCGCATGCGTCATTCGTCGGAAAGAATGAAGGACATCCACGCCACCCCTAACCAGGAGAACCCACATGGTCAGCAAGAACACGATTTGCCTTTGGTATGACGGCACCGCCCTGGACGCCGCGACGTTCTACGCCGAGACGTTCCCGGATAGCGCCGTGGGCGCCGTTCACCGTGCGCCGGGTGACTATCCCGCCGGGAAGCAAGGCGATGTGCTGACGGTTGAATTCAGTGTCATGGGCATTCCTTGCCTGGGCTTGAACGGCGGCCCCGCATTCCACCACGACGAGGCGTTTTCCTTCCAGGTGGCAACCGACGACCAAGCCGAAACCGACCATCTGTGGGACGCGATTATCGGCAACGGCGGACAAGCCAGCTCCTGCGGCTGGTGCAAGGACAAGTGGGGACTGTCGTGGCAGATCACTCCACGGGTCCTTACCGCCGCAGTCAGCGATCCCGATCCCGCCGTCGCCAAACGTGCGTTCGACGCCATGATGGAGATGACGAAGATCGATATCGCTGCGATCGAAGCTGCGCGGCAGGGCTGATGAGGACCACCTGGCAAGGGCCAGGGTCGCCTGTGCGGAAAGTGCAATCGTCGTCCTGTTTTTCCCTGGCGTCGTGCCATCACCTGGAGATTTCAGATGACCCCCACCATCACCGCCTTTGAAAGTTCGCCCGACCGCGGCAAGGGACTGGCGCGCGACATGCGCGTTCGCTGGGCACTGGAAGAAGTTGGCCGGGCGTACGACGTACGTCTTGTTTCGTTCCGTGCGATGAAGGAGCCCGCGCACCGCGCGCTTCATCCTTTCGGCCAGATTCCTACCTACCAAGAAGGCGATCTCGCCCTGTTCGAATCGGGCGCCATCGTGTTCCATATCGCGGAGCGCCATGCGGGTCTGCTGCCGGACGACGCGAATGCCCGGGCGCGCGCGATCGGTTGGATGTTCGCCGCCCTCAACACGGTCGAGCCGCCCATCCTTGACCTGCAGACAGCAAAGTTCCTGGAGAGCGACAAGCCTTGGGCCGATCAGCGCCTGCCACTGGTGAAAGACCGCATCCGTGCGCGGCTGGGCGACCTTTCTGATCGCCTCGGCGATGCCGACTGGCTCGACGGTGCGTTCAGTGCGGGCGATCTGATGATGGTGGGGGTCCTGCTCAGATTGAAAGCATCGGGTCTGCTGGATGACTATCCAAACCTCGCCACCTATGTCACCCGCGGCGAAGCGCGGCCTGCATTCAGGCGCGCGTTCGACGCGCAACTGGCGGTGTTTACCAACCAGACTATAGCTGGGTGATGAAGGTCCGCTTCAGGTTGTGGAATCGACGGATTTTCGGAAATGGACAGCAATATCCGCGTCAACCGGGTCAAGGAATCCGAATCAAGAGCTCAACGCATCGGCCCTGATCGCATCCGCAAACCTCGCGGTTCTCAAGCCAAACGAGCAGCGCATCGAGTTCGGGCACAGCGATTGGCCCACTCTGTCATGGGTCAGTCCGCGCACGACGGCACTTGCGGATAGACCGTGCGTTCAACCAGGCCGTCCGCTTCGAGTCGGTGCGATTGTTGTGCCAGCAGCTTCTACGAAATGCCGCGGTCCACGCGATCGAGGTCGGCAAGAAAAGGCCATATCTCGCCACCGGACAGATCAAACCCGATGACCACTCAGAGGCGTCGTGCAGAACAAGACAAGCAAATCAATGGCCCGCAGGGTTCTCGCCAGGTCAGTCGATCGCGGCTTTGGCTAATGCCGCGTCTCCTGGTTTGCCTCGGCTAGTTGCGGCCGTCCGGGACGATCGGCTCGTTGAGCCACCACGAGGAACTTCTGGAAGTAGGCACGGGCGGCAGGCGTGTCGCCCGTCATCTTTGCCGCCTCCGCAGCACCGAAAAGCGACCAGAAGCGATTTGGCTGTTGAACCAGTGAGGTATCGAACTCTTTCAGGGCATCGGCTGGCTGCTTGAGGCTCAGCAACATCTCGCCCAGCATTTCTCGCGCCGGCACCAATGGTCCCGGCGTGACGGAACGCAATGCGGTCTTGTCTTCCAGCTCGGCCGCCACGCGCATGCCGGCCAATGCGTCACCCGCGTTGCCTTGGGCAAGGGCCAGCGTTGCCGCCACCTCGCGCCGCTGGATGTCGATCTGGCCCGCCCAGTAGCCCTCGCCCATCTTCGCAAGCTTCTCGTGTATCTGTTCCAGTGAAACGATCGCGGCCCGCGCGTTTACTTCGTCGCGCAAGTGCGCGGCACCGAGGCCGCGGGCGTAGTAGGTGATCGCGTCGGCAAAAAGGAACTTGCTCGGCAGGGGAGCGAGCTTTGCCGCACCGGCCCAGTCTTGGCGCTCGAGATAATAGCGTGCAGGGATCGCGGCACGGGCGAAATAAGCCGCCGAGGCGGGGGCTGCTGCATTGGCTGCGTTCGGGTTGAAACGTAAAAATGTCTCCGCGGCGGTGTCCACCCATCGCTTTGCCGCACGGTCCTGCCCCGTCTGCAAATAGGCGTAAACCATATAGTCGCTCGCATGCAGTTCGTCCGCTGGCTGACCCGCCACGTGGGCGGCGGAAGCCGAGGCAAGATTCGAGTCGATGGAAGCCTGCCAGTCGCCTATACGAGTGAAAGTGTGTGATGGCATGTGCAAGGCATGCGGCGTCGACGGGGCAATTTTTCCGTAGCGCCGCGCAGCCTCGGCAGCGCGCGAAGCCAGCGCGGGCTCGTCATAAGCATGGATGATGTAATGCGCCAAGCCGGGGTGATCGGGATACTTGGCAAAAAGGCGTTCGAGGATCGCCCCGGCCTTCAGCTGGTTCGCATAGGTCTTGTCAGTGGGGTCTGCCGCTGCAGCAAGTGCGAGCGCGTAAAAAATGGCGGCTTCGGTGTCTTCGGGATACGCCTTGGCTACCCGTTCCATGGCAACTTCGTAGGCGAACGAGCGCGATCGTTGATCGCGGCGTGCGGTATCGGTATAGAGCTGTGCGACGGCCTCGATATAAGCGCGCTCTCGCTTTGTCTTCGCCTGTGCCGCACGTCCCTGCTGCACCGCAGCGAGACCCTGAGCAAGCTGAGCTGGCGATTTGAAGTCGCCAAAGGGATTGCTCCAGCTGCTCAGCGCGATGCCCCAGTAGGCGATGGCGCAACCCGGATCGACCGCGAGGGTCGAGCGGAAGCCCTCGATCGCGCGCCCGAACTGGAACGAGTGCATCAGCGCAACCGCCCGATTGAAGGGGCGTTGCGCCTCGCTTTTGCACGAGGTCTCGAATCGAACGCTGCCCAATCGCTCCGCCGGAGCGTGATCGTGCACGGCGGGCCAGGCCTGAGCGCCGCTCACGGCCAGCATCGTCAGAGCGAACACGAACAACCAGATCCTGCTTCTCATGCCGTGAGGCCCGCGGGGTTCGATGCGCGGAGCATATCGCCAATGCCTCCCGCCCGGAACTACTTTTCCTTCGCACTGGGCGGGAGCGAAGAGGCGGAGAAGCGCTGGCCGTTTGACGTCGATCGCATCGCAGCCGCTGCCTGGAGCACCTTTGCAGCGGGCCGCGGTGTCATAAAAGTAGGCGTAGCGAGTTCTCTGCAGCAGGTTTCCACCCACCGTCGCCATGTTGCGGATCTGTCCGCTGGCGCCCTCAAGGATCACGCGTACCAGCACCAGCTAGTGCATCCTCACTCTGCGTTCCGTTGCCAGTGCGGTGATCCTGACGCCGGCACCATTCCAGCAACCCGCCCCTTAAGGCTCGGCGATGTCCCCGCACAAACCGGTCACGTCAGTCACCGTGCGTGGCCGCTCGACCATCTGCCGCATCAGGTCGACGAGGTTGGTCCCTGCACCGAGGTAACCAGCGTCGCCGCCTCTGGCGGCCGCATCGATGGCTTCGGCGACGCTCCCGGCAAGAGGTCAGACCTCAGATGATCACCGGCGGAGCCTTCAGCCTCTTCCGGAAAAACCGGAAGGAAGGGCAATCATGTCGGACCGGAGTCTCGGAGCACCACCGCGAATGCGGGCTCCTCATTGCGCCATACCGCGTATCGAACACCCCAGGAGTACACGAGAGCCTTTGGCGACTGGGCGAACAGACGTTTCCCCAGCGCGAACGATTGCGTCGCCAGACCGTCCTGCCGTCTGCGGACGAGACCGACCATGACCTCGACATCGGACGGGTTGCCGAATGCCGATGGTTCGTCGGTGATCGTTTCCAGAAACACGGCCAGATCGTGATGATTGCCCAGAAGATCGGATAGTTCCTGGGCGCAGGTTGCATACGCCTTCATCGGGCCCGGCCACACCGCCCGTAGCAGGCGGGTGTGGCAGCCGTGGTCCTTGCAGCGTTTGCGCCATTCATGGAATCGCCTCGGCGACGGGTGGTGCTCCGCTCTGCGCATGGCCTTTTGAGCTCGCCGACAGGTCTTGCGCAGACCACCCTGCAAGGCGTCGAAACCCTCGGCATCTATTTCCCACTGCTGAACGCGCTCCGCTGCCCGCATCAACGGGGCTCGAGTCTGCTCGAGAAGCTCGACCGGGTTTCGTGTCGCGGCGGGACGTTTGCTCCTGAGGGTCAGCTCGCGACGAATGGACGCCAGGGCATGCCGTTCGCCCTGCTCTTCGTGGGCCTCCATGACAGCGTCGTAACTGTCGGTCAGCACCGCTGCATCCCTGACCACCGATACGCTGGAGGCAATATTGCGAAACGCAGCGTTCTCCTCGCTGTAGTGCGCGAAAGCCGGTCTTACCAGCCGTAACAGGCCCCGCACCTTCTTGCAGGACTTGCGCAGATCATGAACGGCGTGATCGGAATCGGCGGAAGCGGCATCGATCGCGCGCAGCATCCTGCCGATCTGCTCGAGCGCGATGCGACGAACGCCCTCTTGTACTGACCCGTCTTCACGTTTGAAGCGATAAGCCATGTCTAAGGTCGCCAGTCTGCAGAGCGGTCACGTCTACCACACGCTGCGTTGGATAACAGGCTAGCGGAACTGCCTGAGATACGGATCTGAGATACCGCTCGCTCCTCCCGGAAGGTAAAGCGCTCCGATCTGAATGGCACTTACTTGAGCTCGTCATCCTCGCGAAAGCGGGGATGACGCTAAATGAAACTTTTCGCTCAAGTAAGCGCCATTCGGCTCTGACCTACCGATTATGTCCCGGGCTGCAAGGCAGACCTCAACCGTTGCCTGCGGATGCCAGCTGCTTGCGCCGGTATTCGCCCTGGCGCTCCAGCATCCATGTCGGGTAGGCGTCAGGCAACGCACTGACCTTTTCCAGCTCGGCCAACTCGTTCTCGTCCAGCTTGAGTTCTGATGCGGCGATGTTGTCGTCAAGCTGATCCAGGCGTCTGGCGCCGATGATCACGCTGGTAACCACCGACTGGTGCAGCAGCCACGCCAGGGCAACCCGCGCCACCGACACGCGGTGCTTCTGGGCGATGCCGCGCATCACGTCGATGCAATCGAAAGCGTGCTCCTTGTTCACCGGCGGAAAATCGAATGCGGCCCGACGATCGCCCTTGTCTGCCTCGCCATCGCGGTCGTATTTGCCGCTGAGCAGCCCGCCGGACAGCGGACTCCACACCATCAAGCCAACCCTTTCGCTTTGCAGCGCGGGGACGATCTCGCGCTCGAGATCGCGCGTGGCAATGGTGTAATGCGCCTGCAGAGACTGAAACCGCTCCAGTCCGTAGCGGTCGGCGATGCCCAGCGCTTTCATGATCTGCCACGCCGCCCAGTTCGACACGCCGACATAGCGCACATGGCCGTGCTGCACGAGGATGTCGAGCGCGCGGACAGTTTCCTCGATCGGGGTCGCTGGGTCGAAACCGTGCACCTGGTAAAGATCGATGTGATCGAGCTGCAAGCGCTTCAAGCTGGCCTTCACTCCCTCGGCGATGTGGTGGCGCGACAGTCCGCGCGCATTGGGGCCCTTGTCGCCCGTTTCGCCAAAGACCTTGGTCGCCACGATCACTTCCTCGCGCGGTACTTTCAGGTTTTTCAGCGCCTGGCCGGTAATGATTTCCGCCTGTCCATTCGAATAGACGTCCGCGGTGTCGATGAAGTTGATACCGGCATCGATCGCGCGGCCGACGATGCGATCGGCATCGCCTTGTTGTACCTCGCCAATCTTGCTCCACATCTCGCCATCGCCGCCGAAGGTCATCGTGCCAAGACACAGTTCGGAGACGAACAGCCCGGTATTGCCAAGGAGTCGATAACGCATGGGGATACCTGCAGGTTCGTGTAAATATGACCGGCAACGCCGCTTCATGCGTTGCCCGAAACCTCAGATTCGCACTGGCGTGTTCAGCGGCACGTGAAACAACCGCGGTCGCAGCCTTGTCGACACAAACGCAGTTTCAGCCGCTGATGTGCCGGACTACTCAGTCACAGGCGCGAAATGGCGCAGCGGTGCCAGCGGCAGGCTTTCCGATCGCCGAGGCAATCTCGGAAATCCTCCCTGAAACGTTTCCCGAGCACGCCATAGATCTCGTCAAAGAAAATCCATGATGTTGCCCCTTGGCAGAGCTCACACCGTGGCGTGCATCGTTCGTTCGGCTCGGTCTACGCGCACCTGTCCGGAACCCCAGAAGATCTGCCGGTCCAGTGAGCAAGGAAGATGGAGGTGATCAGGCACCGAGAAGCTGTTTAGCCGAATCCGTTGGCCGGTGATCTCTACCACCAACGCCCGCTGCCGAAGTTGGCCCTCGCCGTACGCCTTAGCCGGGTACACGTGATTCCGCTCGGTGTTCTCATCCCGTTCAATCGTCTGTAGTCGGCATCGTTTCAGACTTTTGACAAAGAGCTTTCACACTTTCACGAAATACGGCACTGCCATCAACGCGACACCGATGATGAGTAACCATGCCGTGCCGGTCACGAAATAGGGAAACACCATCAAGCCCACGCCGCAGCACAGCGGCACGATCGCCTGTTGCTTCTTGCCATAGAGGAAGAAGCCCAGCCCGACCGAGCCAAACAGCATGCCCCACAACAGTATCGATGCATTCAAGGCGCACTCGTCGGCTTGAGGAAGGAAGAATGCATCGTACTCCCGCGAGCTGATGAACTCAGCGTCGTGAAGCGATATCGTTGGAAATGGGTTTGAGAGATTACTTGCCGCAAGTATGTCTTTCACCCCTTCCGTACCCCTATGCACTTGAAAGTATGTCGGAGCTGACCCGGGTTTTATGAACACCAATGCACGAGACATGGACAACCGCAAACAGTTGAAGCCAAGGTCTGAGTCGACAATCCGCGGAAGTTCACCCTGCTATTTTTCCTGTTTCAATGCGATGGGAGCCAGGGCAATGCGGTGTGAACCCCCACCCACGTGGTGAAGTTCGATATACCCGCCATCCGTGCTGGCCTCGTGTTCGAGTGCATGCTTCCCGTCCCAGGCCAGTTGGCCATCCATCCACACCTTTGCCGGCACGTCCGATGGCAGGGCAATCGTGCCCGACGTTCCCGACGGAACGGTCAGCGTCATCTGCATGCCGCCTGCGTGCTGTATCCAGCCAAGTTGCAATGGTCCGTGCGGCGTGGGTAGCGCGCCACGCGCCCATGCAACAGAACCAGGATGAGGCTTGATCAACCAGCTTTTGAACCCGGGCTCGATGGGTCGCGCGCCCAGCAAGTCGTTGCTCAGAAGCGGCACCACGCCTGTCGACCAGCCATGCGCTGTGGACGTGTAGCCCCGCTCGTACAAGCTGCCGCCCGTACCGACGCCTTCCCAATCGGTCGTTTTTGGACCGTGGTTTGCCATCCATCCGTATAGCCGTCTGATTTCGTCGATCGCTGATGATGTGCGTCCGCTCAGGAAACGGGCCTCGATATCAAAATAGGACGTAAACGGATAGACGAGATGATCGCCCTTGGGTATCAACGACTCGTTATCCATGAACGCATTGCCGTAAGGCAATGCGGTATGCGCGGTAAGGTAATCCAGAAGGGACCGCGCACGTTGCCCATCAGCAACCCCAGACAAAACGGCGATGGCGTTACCGTCCTGACCATGTCTTGTTGGACCCTTGGCTGCATCCAGATAGGCACCTGCCTTGGCATCCCACAGTCGCTCATTGATGGCGCGGCTTACCTTGTGTGCACGCTTCGACCATCGCTCAGCGTCGGCGTGATGGTCCATAAATTCCGCCAGATGCGCGGCATCGCGCAGCGCCAGTACGTACAAGGCGTTGTAATAGGTGACTTCGCCACTGCGCGGCAGGAACGCGTAGTCGCCGTAACCGGACGTCCCGTTCAATCCCTTTTCAAGCAGTCCGTGGGCATTGGTTACTGACGGATACCAATGATCCAGAACGTTACGTAGATAGGGATAAGACGTTGCTGCGAAACCTCGGTCCGCGGTGTAAAGCACGTTGTCCCAGACGTCCGCGACCCACCACATCGGATAATCGAACAACGGCAGTGTGTAGTGCCGGATGGAAGCCGGCGCAATCCATCCATCCGCGCGCTGATGATGCGCCAGATCCAGAAGTACGTTCTGAGCCGCCCCCTGAAGATCAGGCCCGTGGGTCAGATAGGCAGTGAGCGCCGATACCGCGAGATCGCCTACATAAGGATCACGGTCCCGCTTGGCGCCATCAAGCAACACGCGCTTGCCTTCCAGGAAGGCGCTATCAGCCTCTCGCGGTTCGATATTGTCAGCACGAAAGATCGCGTTGTTAAGTTCGTCGGTATACGACGCTCCGTACCAATAGCGATTGAGCTGCGGATCGGATGACAGGAACCAGCCCGTGTAACTTGAGGGCGTGCCCAGATACGGAGTGAAATCGAGCCAGACCTTCTGCAGGACAACGCGACCGTAAGGTTCGGCGTAGGGGGCGTCATCCGGCAACGCATCCAGGCTGATCTTCACGTAACGAAAACCGTGCAGTCCATCGGCACACAGTTGGTGCCCGTGAACACAACCATGTACGTCCGTCCACGAGCTGGGCGATGACGGCACCGCCCATTGATCCGTGCCCGGAACGATGCTGTCGCCGTTGTCCGAGCGAGTAAAGTCCGATCGCTCCCCGAGATACTGACGCGTTGCCGAAAAGGCCAGGCGCACGCCAGGATGGTTTTTCGAGGCCCCGGCAAAGACGACATGCAGGTCACCGGCCATCAGCTTGCCGAAATCAAGCACGACACTGGGTGGCGGATCATCGTGGATCACACCGGGCCAGATAGCGGCAACGCGAGCTGCGGCACGACTGTCCGCCTCAGGAATGACGGTGAGTCGGATCTGGCTTGTACGTGACGGTCGCTTGAATGTCACCGCGCGTTGCAGATCGCGGTTGCCCGTGACTACCGCTGCAACCTGCCATCGCTTGTTATTCCAGATCTGTATCTGGAAGTGTGGAATGACGTGACCGGGGGCCGCCTGCAAGGTGATACCAGCGAGCCATTGCACGTTTGGCAGGCGAATCGTCATGGCATCGGGCTTTTTGTCGTCTGCGCCTTGCCAATAGGTCGTCAGCGAGCCATCGATCGCCGCCGCGGGAGGATGCGACGTTGACGACTTGCCCAGCGTGTTGCCCGGGTCAGACGCCGCACGTGTTCCCTGCGGCCATGAGGGCTTGGATAACGGCGGCTTCCGCCGCAACGTGATCGTGCCCGGCCCGACCATGCCTTTCGGATTGTCGACCGAGCCATGCACGGCCACCACCGTTACCGGCAGCACATGGCGACTGGCTGGCGCCATCACGTAACTTTGCCAGGACGGTTCTGCCGACACTGGAACCGGCGTGCGCGCAGCGAAACTTGAAATCGATCGCAGCAGAAGCAGCAGGATCATGGAAACACGCGTACTGAAACGATGACGTGCCCGATCGGGAAGCGTGCCGTACGAACGCCGTGTCAACGCCACTAACCCAGCCAAGGGAAGAGACGCTGCGGACACTGAAGTCCCGATGGGAAAGGCGAGAAAGTCATGATGTCCTGATGAGGTCAATCAGAATGGAGAGTGCCAAAACGGCGGCCACCGTCGAATGGATTTTACTTCAGCGCCAAGTCCTGCTTTTTCGTCTTTCCTGCGAAGGCCGCAATCCAGAGACTTCGGCGTTCGGCAGGCCACCGAAGCGCGGGATCCCCGCCTGGCCACCTTCGCAGCTTTGAAGCGCCTCACGAGGATGATGAGCTTGAGTAAGTGCCATTCTGGACAGAGTCGACTTTCAAATCGCTCTGCAAACGAACGCACTCCAGCCGGTTGTGCAGTGGCCTACCCGTCCGATCCGAATGGACCCCGCAGCAACAGCATTGAGTAGACCAGGGTCAGCAGGCCGAAAAACAATGCCAGCACCAGCAGCACGGCGGGCGCGTCTCCGGCCATCAACCGATGCGCCAGGCTGGTAACACTCAGGAGGTACAGTGTGAAGTTGGCCAGCACGGTAGGTCTGCCGTAGATCCCTCCGATAACCATATGCCGCTGGTTCCAGTTGAGCCATGCCATAGCCAACCAGCCAGCCGCCACCAGTTGCCCCAGCACCGTGACGCCAGCCGACGCTCCCCGCACCACCGGCGCCAGAAGTTCATCCGAACCAAACAGGAGCGCGATGCCTCCGACTGCCAGCACGACGGCGCTCGATGTGGTGATGGCGGTTGACGTGCGGTTAGCGTTCATTGCGTGGACACTCGTTCTGTTGAAGGTTTGCAGGCGAGCTGTCAGCCGCGCGCGGGCTGTAGCAGACAAGTCACCGACCTTACCGCTTCTTGCACGCGTGATGGGTTCTACCCCGTTTTTGCAAACAGTCAGTCAAGGCCGCAAAACCCCCGCCGGGTATCGACAGGAGTGCTCGCAACCTCATGTTTCTCTATACACTCAACACGACCTCAGCAGCTCGACCCATCTGCAGCTGATCGGAGGTAAGCCATCGGCCGTCTTCAGGATGCGATCAAGGCAAACGACGGTACGAATGTGACGGTGTGTTCATCGAAACCACTACCTGAGGAGCGCAGTTGTGAGCAAAGACAAAGCGGGCAAAAAAGACAAACTGAAACGTCTCGATCTGTTCGAGATGATGTTGAACCAAAGCCAGGTTTTTCGGGACATGGTCGAACAGTTCCAGAGCGCCTGGGTTCCCCGGAATCCCTCCGTGACCATCGAAGCCGGCCTGGCCACACGCCGTCCGGTGGAAGAGCCAACCAAGGCTGCCAAGGCCGCGCACGCCGCTAAACCAGCGAAAAAGCGCGCATCCAGGAAAACAACAGCCGCCGCGAAACCCGCACCAACGGCAGTCAAGAAATCGTCGTCGAAGTCCGCGGGCAAGGCCAAGGCAACCGCAGGGTCGAACCGACCCAAGTCGGCAACGCCGCGTAAAACGGCAGCCAAGGCTGTCTCCACCCGGCGCGTTGCCAAAAAGAAGTAATTTCAATGAGTCTGCGGTATGAAACCGGCGCGCTTTCTGCGCCGGTTGCCCGCTCGTCAGCAACTACAGATGGAGATCGTCGGCAAAGGGCTAACAGGCAACCACGCGAGTCATGATGATGTCGCGCTGCGAATCGTTTCCGACGGGAAAAACGTGTTCACCCGCCTCTGCGAAGCCCCACTTCCTGTAGAAAGCGATGGCGCGGGAATTGTGCTCCCATACCCCAAGCCAGAGCTGATCGGCGCCATGAGCCTTTGCCAGTGCAATAGACTCAGACATGAGATCCCGAGCCACGCCCTTTCCATGCCACGCCTCGCGAACATACAGACGCTGAATCTCAACAGGCCGTTCGGCCTTGAGGCAGTCCGGGGTCCTCTCCCAGCGAAGCTGCGCGAATCCGACAAGCTGATCTGCGTGCTCACAGACCAGCGTAGCCATTTTTGGATCGGAAATCTCACGCGCCTGAATGGCCTCACTGTAGAAAGTCGCACAATGAAGGTGCATGTCATCAGGCGTGTTGGTGGCCTCGAATGTGTTTCGAAATGTCAGCTCCGCCAGTTCGGCGAGGCGTAGCGCGTCGGATGGTTCGGATCGACGAATGCCGGGCAAGGTTGGCTCCGAGAGAACGACTTAATGAGGCCACTTTTATCTGACGCCTGCGGACTGTCCACAAGAAAACCGTCAGGTTCGTTGAAATTTGCCAGTCGCCAATCAGATCGCGCTGGCGCCCATGCTCCGAACGGAGTTTGATTTCCTCCTGAACGGGTGGCAAGTGAACCTCACAGCGTTTCGACCCCTTTTGCGCGCTTCAGGAAATGGCATCCATGTGCGAAGTCAGCACATGCCAGCCATCTTCATCCCGATGAAGCACTGCCGTATGCCAGGAAGCGCACAAGCTGCCGCAATAGAAACCGTACTGCACTTCGTAGTCGCCATTCTGCCGGCGCATGGGTAGCCCCACGCTCATCTTCATCGTTGGCTCAGTCAAGACGTCTTTCTGCGACGCTGGCGATGCGCTCCCGGGAAAGAGCTTCAGACCTGTATCGGCGAGCTGACGAATGGCCTGCCCGGACAGGTCAAGGCTTCGGCTGCCATCCGGCCAGTACAGCGAGACATACAGCGGCATGCGGTTAGCTCGCAGATAGCCGTCCTTCGCATTGGCCTGGTAGCGGACCAGCGCAACCATCACACCTTGCAGATCGGGAGCGGGGTGCTGCACCGCCTCCTCTTGCGCCAACCGTTGGTCACGCGCCTGCTTGAGCTGGGTCGTGGCATTGCCCCGCGCGAAGCACTGCCCCGAAGCGGGATCACGCGCACATATCGCCCCTGTCGCCTCATCGAGGGTGACCTCCAGTGTCGGCGGCGCCAGCCCTTGCCCGCGGTCGAAACGGAATTTCCACACACCGCTCGCGGGATCGAAATTCAGCTCACCGACCACGCCGTCACCAAGTTTCGGTTGAAGCGCGGCAAGCGACGCCTGCATCGCCGACATCCCGTCCAGCAGGGGCTTCGCCGGCGTGGCGGCGTGAGCATGCCCCGTTGGACCAAACTGCAGCAAGGGCAAACAGGCCCAGGCAAAGTATCGGAAAAGGTTGCGCATCGGTTCGCTACTCCACCAGCACATCCTGAAGACTGTAAGCGGCTCTGATCCAGTGTGTTCCGTTTTCGCTTATTCCGCTAGAAGCCTGTCGGGCTTTGGTGGTCGAGGCGAGAATTCGGCTGTACGAGGACAGATTTTTGTCGATTTTTGGGGCCATAGTGGTTCAATGGACCAAGAATCGGCGGAAATATTGACCGTGCAGACGGATTGGCAGACCGGCCAACCAAAGTCCGACAGGCGCCTAGGGTAACAAGGCAATCGCCCTGTCTCGCGACAACCTCGCGTGGCTGATACCGACGCGAAAAGCATCCTCGGCATGGGTGCGGGCCGCGTTGTCATTATTGGTCAATGCAAGCGTATAAACGCCATAGAAAATCGTAAAAAGCTGATCCACGGCGGCTTCGTATGACTTGCGTATGACGTCTTGATCGTTCGCAGTGTCGTTCATACCCGATCTCCCGTTTCAGTCAACTGGTGAATAAAAAGCAAAGACAGGCGCCATTGCCGACAAACAGGCTGCTTCCACAGTAACGCTGGATGCGACACAAGCTGTGCATGATTTCCCACTGGAACCAGTAGTGCCGCGTGACGCATGCTGCGGCAGCGATGTCCGATCAGCGGCGTGCATTTACTTGCCTGTCTTGCCGCCGTTACCCGCAGCTTCCGGCGGAAAGAATACAAGCGCGACCTCCCGCCGGGAATACACTTTCAAAGCCTTCGTCTGGCGAGAGACGGAGGTCCAAGGCCGGGGTTAGAGTCGCCCACGCAAGGCTTCAGCCTCCAAAAATGCCCCTGAGAGAAATGGCACTTACTTAAGCCCGTCATCCTCGCGAAAGCGCGGATCCAGTGTCTTTGGCTGCTCGAAAAGGCTGAGGTCACTGGATCCCTGCTTTCGCAGGAATGACCGGAAACGAGGCTTTCCGCTTAAGTACGTGCCCTTCGTCCCTGACCGCTTTTTGGCGCCCAGCGTCAACTGCGCCGTTTCTGAGGCCTCGGCTCAGTCACTGTAAACAGCTTCGTGCGCGCATCAGCGCCCATCATGTTTGCCTCGTGATCGCCCCCGGCGTCGCCCAGGCTTTGGCGCGCAGGGGCCGACAAACCATCGGAGCCTGCGCGCGGGTTTCTAGCTCTTCCCGGAAGCCAGTGGCTCAGCATCTCTGGCATATGCCGGCGGCGAGTACAGGTTGAGCGTTCGCAGCGGCTCGTCGCCCATGCAGCGGATCTCGAGCGACTTGCCGCGCTCGATCACCAGCAAACTGCCTGCCTGCAGCAGTTGCCGTGCACCATCGACCACCGCCTCGCCAGCCTGGCAACCACGAACAGCCACTGGTCAGCGTCCTTGTGCCGATTTTCCGGGCCGCCGGTATGGGTGTCGGACGCAAGCACCATCTGTGCTGCCTGGACATCCCGCGCCGTTAACCCGACATCGAACTCACCCTCAAAATGCATTCTCGTGTGTTTCATCGCGCGATACCCGTGCATGGCCCGAAGTGAGAAACGGCAAAGAGGCGCGGGCCGGGTCGACTCGCCAGCCCGACCTTGCCGCAGGAGTCACCGGGTCGCCCTGACGCCGTAGCCGACGCTGCCTGCGCGCTCATCGCGTGCGCATCCCGATGAGACGGGGCGCTTGTATGCCGCTGCAGGAAAGTGAAAACTTCATGGTCGAATCCCGGTGGAACCGCACGGGGCTGCATCAGCCAAGGCGCGCATTGAACCTACCGATCAGATTGAGAGATTCAGGTGTAGATACCGACGGCACCACCTTGAAAATCACTGAGCGGTTCAGGCGCGAGTTTCCGGCGCTTCCGACTTCCCTCGAGGTCGCCGCACGGATGGCTTGGGTACCGTGATCTCGATCCACGTGGGCGCGTGATCGCTGGCTTTGTCTTCAAGGCGCACCCAGCGGTCCACGCCGGCGGACGTGAGCCGTTCGGCCATCAGCGGGTTCAGCAGCAGGTGGTCGATTCGCAGGCCCCGGTCGCGTTCGGCGTGTTGCCGGAAGTAGTCCCAGAACGTATAGACCTGCTCCTCGCCGAAGGCATCACGCAGTGCGTCTGTCCAACCTTGTGCCAGCAGTGAAGCGTAAGCATCGCGCACCTCAGGCTGCATCAGCGCGTCCTTGCGCCAGGCCTTCGCATCGTAAACGTCTGCATCGGTCGGGATGACGTTGAAATCGCCCAGCAGAACCACCGGGTGAGACAACCCGACCAGCGTCTGCGCGTGCTTGTGCAAACGTGCCATCCATTGGAGCTTGTAGTCGAACTTCGGACCCGGCTGGGGATTGCCGTTGGGCAGATAGAGCCCACCGACAATGACGCCATGGATCGCTGCCTCGATGTAGCGACTCTGCTCGTCCTTCGCATCGCCCGGCAGACCGCGCCGGCTCTCCACCGGTACGATGCCGCGGCCAAGCAGGGCTACGCCGTTCCACGAACGCTGTCCCTGCCAAATCGCGCCGTAGCCGGCGTCCTCCAGCGCACTCGCCGGAAACGCGTCATCGACCGCCTTGAGTTCCTGCAGCGAGACGACATCGGGCTGCGCTTCTTGCAGCCACTCGAGCAGATGCGGCAGGCGCGTCGCAATACCGTTGACGTTGTAGGTCGCCAGCTTCAGCGTTTTCCTGGACGCCATGGCCATCTCAAGTTGGAATGCTGACCAGACTAGGCGCCGTGACTTCGTTTTACGGTGAAAACGGAAGGTGCCTGGAAGCCGGATGTTGAGGACGAAGCCGGAACCAGTTTGCGAAGGTGCAGTCAGCTACCCACTTACTCTCTCAGACAGCCGTCCAAAGTTGCTTACTGACACCTTTTCCCATTTATCTTGCGCTTGAACACCGCTCCGGTTACTTCCCCGAAATTGTCGCTTACAGCCCTTTCTGAGGGGAGTCGTGGTTCTTGTTGTTCCCCAATGATCCGGGACGCGGTCAGACTTACGTGCTGCCGAGGCTGACCAGTACCGCGAACGCCATACCGATGCCAAGCAGCATGCTGTAACAAAGACCGATACAGACATACTTCAGCGAAGTCATCAACCACCCCTGCCGATAGACGCGCTTTTGCATGATGAGCAGGTAACCGAGCATCCAGAGCCACGCGGCGGCATGCAGCAACCCGATCAAGCTGCCGAGCCAGGCGGCATGCGGCGCGAGCCAGCCGCGCAGCAGGCTCAGCGCGACCAACACGAGCAGCGACAGCATGATGAAGGCATGGCTATGCATTGCCACGATCAGGTGCTCCATATACAGCCGTCGCTTGAAGACGTAGAAAACTTTCAGCAGCAGCGCAAACAACGGCAGCAACACAAACAGCACCTGCGGCGCGACCGCAAACACCCCGCCCATGAGGCGCTGTGCCGACGTCTTTGCTTCAGCTGCGTTGCCGGAGTTCATGTCATGCAGGTTGTTGCGGGCATGCTCGATCGCGTCGTTGAGCCAGTCGCTGGAGAACCCGGGTAACCAGCGGGGTCGCCACGGCTTGGAATGGCGGTTCCACACCACTTCGTCGTTGAACTTGATGTCGCCGTTCGCGAAATGGGTGTCCGTCGTGGCCACGGGAGCCGAACTGATCGCGACACCGTGGATAGGCGGCGCCTGGAATTGCACGAGCGGTTCCGAACCCGTCCGGAGAACCAGCTGGATCGCGAGGAAGGCGATGATGGCCAGGAAGAAAACCAGCCGAAACGGCGTCACGTAGCGGGCACGCTTGTTGCAAAAATAATCCAGCGTGAGTTTTCCTGGCCGAAAATACAAAGGCACCAGCGTGTGCACGATGCGTGCGTCGATGTTGAGCACGCTGTCCAATACGTCGCCCAGCACGCTGTTGAAATGGCGCACCAGCCCTTCTACCGGCTGGCCGCACGCGTGGCAGTACTTTCCGTGCAGCGGCGCGCCGCAATTGCCGCAGGCTGAGGGAGGTGGCAGCGGTGGTATGGGCATCGATCTCATACTGGGATGGTCTGCGCTGCTCAAGCGGGCTGCATGGATGAGTTCAATTCTAGCGGCTGATCGTGCTGAAGATCACCTGGCGAAAACGCGTACCTTCGCAAGAGCCGGTGGTGGCAGAGATGAATGGCATTTGGCGAGATCAACACGTCAATGTGGCGGCGCAAGCAAGCGCGATTCGTCCCTGACAGCTTTTTCCAGGCCCCTTTATTTCCAACTAGCCACTGCGTTGCTTCCGTCGTGCCCGTCGTCCGCCTTTCCCATGCGTTGCACCAGGCGCGTGCCACACCATGTAGACATCGGCGCGCTGGTAGTGCGAATCCGGTCGGAGCGTGGGCTGATGCACGAAGCCAACGCTTTCATAAAGCTTCACGGCGGGGGCCAGCTTGCTGTTGGTCTCCAGGAACAGCGTCTTGCCGCCACGGCGAGTGAACTCGTCGATCGCCGCCTCAATCAGCCGACGGCCGATACCCAGCCCTCGATGGCGCTCGTCCACGGCCATCTTGGTCAGCTCAAGGGATTCATCGGGCTCCTTCTTGAGTGCACAGGTTCCCACCACCTCATCGCCAAGCAGTGCGAAAAATATCTCGCCACCGACATCGATGATTTCCCCTTCCGGATTCGACAACACCCGGTCGTCGATCTCTTCGATATAGAAATGCTTACGCAGCCACCCCGCATTGAGTCGGTAGAAATGCTCTCGCAACATCGGCTGGAATCTGACCACCCGCACAGCCTCGCGCTGAAGGGCCACTGTGCGCTGGACAATCTCGTCCTGAATCGGCGACTCCAGCACCTTGGCGAAGGCGCTCAACGTTCCAAGCACCTCGATACCGGCCTCCCCGCAACGCGACTCCAACACCTCCTGTATCGCGCGCCAGGCAGGTTTGGCGTCGCGCATGGCCGCACCGCCTTGCGCCGACAGGCCGAGGCGGCGCACCCGTTTGTCTGCCGTATCGGCAGTTACCTCCAGCCAGCCCTCGCGCACCAGCTTGTCGGCCATTTGACTCACGGCCGAATGGGTCTGCCCAATCGCTTGCGCGATCTCGCCCACCGTACGCGGGCCGCGGTCATGTAGCAGTCGCAGTAGCGGAAACCAGCGCCCCCGCAGCGCGATTCCGCTGCGTTGATAGACCTCGTCAGCGATCGCATACAGGCGCTCGCTGATCGCCCGCATCCGACTGCCCAGCGCCACCAGCCCCAGCTCATTCACGAACTCCATGGATGCTTCCGTGAGTAATTATGTTAGCGCTAACGTATCTGCAACGGGCTTGCGCTGGCAAGCGCTGGAGCGCCGCATTGCCTCAACAGGGTGAAGCCTGGTTTCGGACAGACGAATAGCGTTTTCCGAGCACAGTGCAGAACGCGTCGGGGCAAGCTACCGGACGCAAGTTCCAGCAACGATCCTCAACCGATGGTCGAGCATCCGCGACGCCACCCTCCCTGCATCCCATGGCACGCTTTCCAGCGCAGAAAAGAGGAGGAAGGACGTTAAACGAATCATTGTGGAGATGACCCGAGGCGCGCCGCAAGCTCGCGAATGCAAGGCGCCGAAGCAAGCAAAAACCGAGCAAACGAGCAATTAACTTCCTCCGTTTCGATCTTGTTTGAGTTGAGTTGTCATAGCCCGGCCCTCTAGCAACAGGAAAGTGCCCTGGCTTTGGTCACTTTGGATGCTGCGCCAGCCATGCCAGCACCCGTCCCCAGTGCTGGATCTGGGCATAACGCTTGAAGCGGGCACCACCATCATCCGATTGCCAGTCCGAGCCCGCCTGCAACAGGAGCAACGCGATACCCTCGTCCTGCGCGCTACTCAACGCGGGCAAACCATATTCACCAAGTGCTGACACATCCAGCGCCTCCGCCAACAAATAGCGAACGAACGCCAAGTCGCCCGCATGCACCGCCTTATGCAGCAGTGTGTCGCCATTGGCAGCACGTGCTTTCAGATCGCATCCCCTGGAGGCAAGCCATTGTGCAGTCTGCAAGCCTTCCCAGTGCATGTCCCGGTACGGACGGGAGAGAAGCAAACTGACTGGCACTCTTCTGCGACCGTTTTTTCCAGCGTCGTCCTCGAACCACAACGAAGGTCTGTCGTCGCCACCTGCCAAGCTCCATATCTTCTGCACGGACGCGAGTCGACCACCGCGAATGGCATCGCGAAAGGCCCCGTCCACTTTATGTTTGTCGATCATCCCCGCGTATTAAGCAGGCCACGCTCCACGAGTGGACCGATCAAGGTCGTTCGATGATGAAGCAGCGCATTTTCCAGCAGCGTTGATCCCGGCTTCGCTCTGGGCTCAGGCTGTCGCTCCACCGAGCTGCCACCCACGAGAGGGGCACCAAGTTCGATCATCCGCAACATGGCCGCCTCGTCGCTTCCCTCATTGTTGGCAACGGCGCGCACCAAGATGTCCGCGGCATCTGTCGAATGGAAATCGAAGCCCTCCCCCTGCAACTGCGCAACGGCTGTCAGAGAGAGGCGTATCCATTCACCAGTGCGTCCTAGACGATCCACCTCGTCTTCGAAGTCACGGATGGCCTTTGGCATACCCACCATCCAACCCGCATAGTCCTCTATCTCATGTTTCTCTGTACCCCGCTCCAGGGTGATTACGTAGGTCGGCATATCTGTTATTGGTGCGCGGTAGCTCGCGTCCATCGACCAGAGATCCGCCTTTCGCGCATCCTCTACCAGCAGCGCCACCTGCTCTGGCGGGATTCGATAGGTGTGTTTGTCGCGCACATCGACATAGCCGCCGCCCTCATAGTCCACTGTTTCATCCCCGTGGATGCGCACCGTGTAGCCGGGACAGATGCCAAGACATTCGGTGCGCTGGAGTGAAATCGTTACCTGGTCGAGCGGCACATTGGGCCATGGACGATGCATCCGTGGAAGGCGCTGCTCTGCGACAAACTCGCTGACGACGACGGGGCGGCCTTGCCGTCGACCTGAAACGGCAGGTAACGCCAAGCAGACATGGCACGAAGCATCTGGCGCCTGCGGGCATTCAGCGCTCGCGATTGTCCAAAATCGCCTTCCTCCCTGACTTGGCAGACGACACGCCCCGCAACGTCAACCATTAGCGTGAACGAAATGCCCCAATGGTCGGGCACCTCGCCGGCCGGATAGGACAGCACGGGATGCACAAACTGCCGATGAGGTGCCGCTTCGGCGGCGGCGGCAATGCCATCCAGTTGATGTGCTCCACAGTGGGGCACTGAAACGGCACCCGCTTCAACCGGAAGATTCGCCTTCGCATGAGCGCTGGCAATGAAAGAACCCATCGCGCACAGCAGCGCGCCTCCGAACACCAGCTTCCTGATCAAAACCACTAAATCACCCCACAGGCTGCGATAGAAGCCAGGCTCAGGATGCACCCTTCCGGGTCGCCCCGTCGAGCTGCACCGTCATGCTCACCGGGACCGGCCCGGCACGATGAGTTCCCTTCGGAAGCCTCCCTGGCACCGTTTTTACAGTGCACTCTGGCTCGTGTTTTCCTGGGGAAAAAAGATGTCCGATTGTGCATCGGCCTGGGTCAAGTAATCGAAGGTGAATGCGTTCAACCTTGATCATGTCGAAGCCATCCACCGCCGCGTTATCAGGAAAAAAAGGCAACGGAGGAAGTTAAGCGGATCCTTGTGGAGAAGCCTCAAGACGCCCCGTGAATTCACGGTAACCGGGTGGCCGAAACCAGGGGAAGCAGAGCACGCGAGCCACTGACCTTCCCCGTCCCGGCTTCACGGCTTGTGCTGATCGCGTCAATTGCACATGCTCGGGCATGCCATGCACGATGAACCGTAGCCACCTTCACACCCCAAGGAGCGCCCCATGCCTGCACGCCGGAACCTGAAACGTACCCTGCTGACCACGGCCATCGCCTGCACCATGGCCATCACGCCGGGCGCCACGCTGGCCGCCCAGGCGCGGGCCCCGGGAACTATCGCGGCCACCGCCAGGCCGTGGATGAACGCCGCGCTCGCGCCAGATCAGCGCGCCGCGCTGCTGACGGCGGCAATGACCCAGGACGAGAAATTCCGCCTGATCCGCAGCGACTACGGCGCGGACTTCCAGGGCAAACACAACAAGCCCGCTGGCGCCAAGTCGACCGCAGGTTTCATTCCGGCGATGCCGCGACTCGGCCTGCCGGCAATCCACGAAACCGATGCAGGCCAAGGCGTGGCGCGACCATTGGCGTTCGGCGACGGCGATACCGCCCTGCCCGCTGGCCTTGCCGCTGCCGCCAGTTTCGATCCGAAAGCCGCCTATGCGGGCGGTGCGATGATCGGCAGCGAGGCGCATCGTCTGGGCTTTGGCGTGTTGCTGGCGGGCGGCGTGGATCTGGTGCGCGATCCGCGCAATGGTCGTAACTTCGAATATGCCGGCGAGGATCCGCTACTGGCCGGCACCATCGTCGGCGCGGCGATCCGCGGCATTCAGAGCCAGCACGTGGTCGCCACCATCAAGCACTACGCGCTCAACGACCTGGAAACCGACCGCAACACGCTCAGCGCCAATATCGACCGCACCGCCGCCCGCGAATCCGACCTGCTGGCATTCCAGATCGCGATTGCCGACAGCCAGCCCGGCTCGGTGATGTGTTCCTACAACCGGCTCAACAGCGTCTACGCCTGCGAGAACGACTGGCTGCTCAACAAAGTGCTGAAGCAGGACTGGAAATACCCCGGTTTCGTGATGTCCGATTGGGGCGCGGTGCACAGCGCAGCCAAGTCGGTGAATGCCGGGCTGGACCAGGAATCGGCCGGCGAGCGTTTCGACAAGGAAGTCTATTTCGACAAACCGCTGCGTGCGGCGCTGACCAACGGAGAAGTGTCGCAGCAGCGCATCGACGACATGGTGCACCGTATCCTGCGCAGCTTCTTCGCGGTGGGTGCCTTCGAGCACCCGCCCAAGGACGCGCCGATCGACTACACGGCTGACGCCAAAGTGTCCCAGCACGCGGCCGAGAAAGGCATCGTGTTGCTGCGTAACCAGCATCACCTGCTGCCGCTGGCCAATGATGTCGGCTCGATCGCCATCATCGGCAGCCATGCGGACGTGGGCGTCACCACCGGCGGCGGTTCGTCTTCGGTGAAGCCTCGCGGGGGCAGCCCGGTCCCCGGGCTGCAGCCAACCACCTGGCCTGGCCCGAAGCTGTATCAGCGCTCTTCGCCGATGCAGGCGATCGGCAAGCGCAACGGCGACAAGGTGGCCTACGCCAGCGGCAACGATATCGCTGCGGCGGCAAGACTTGCCGCGCAGTCGAAGGTGGCCATCGTATTTGCCGAGCAGTGGACGGCCGAGGCGTTCGACGTGCCGACGATGGACCTGCCCGGTCACCAGGACGCCTTGATCGCCGCGGTGACCAAGGCCAACCCGAACACCATCGTGGTGTTGGAGACCAATGGTGCGGTGAAGATGCCGTGGCTTGAGCAGACCGGCTCGGTACTGGAAGCCTGGTATCCCGGCGCCAACGGCGGCGAGGCGATCGTGCGGTTGCTGTTTGGCGAGGTGGAGCCCTCCGGCCACTTGCCAATGACCTGGCCGAAGGATGAATCACAATTGCCACGCCCGACTATTCCCGGCGCGGGTCTCGCTGCCATCGGCATCCCGCCACAAGGCAAGCCGCAGCAGGACGTGGACTACAACATTGAAGGCGCCGACGTCGGCTACCGCTGGTTTCAGAAGAAGGGCCTCACGCCACTGTTCCCGTTCGGCTATGGCCTCACCTACACCACGTTCGACTACGGCAAGCCGCAACTGCATGTCGAGGGCGACGCGGTGACCGCGACGATCAGCATCACCAATAACGGCAAGCGCGCAGGCGTGGCGGTGCCGCAGCTTTACGTCACACTGCCGGGCAACGACAAAACGCGTCGCCTCGCCGGCTGGGCTCGGGTGACCCTGAAACCGGGCCAGACGAGCAAGGTGACAATCAACGCCAACCCGCTGCGGCTCGCTTCGTTCGATGAGGCGAAACACGGCTGGATACGTGCGACGGGCGATTACCTTTTTGAGCTGGGCGAGTCAGCGGATGCCTTCGCCGGATCGGCAACGTTGAAGCTGCCGGCCGCGACATGCGACGTCAAAGCCTGCCGCGCGTCGCCTTGATCGGCGAGCGCATGGATAGTGCGTGAAAAGCGGGACGGTGGAATGGACTTTCTCCGTTCCGCTTTCCGCCGGGCGCTACGCGAGGCTTATGGCGAGGACGACACCTGATAGCGGTGATCGTCGAACATCACCGGGACCCAAGCGTCGTGGAGACCCTGCGTGGTTTCTCCCTTCGGCGAAGGCAAGGTCATGTCCAGAACTTTCTGCCGCAAGTCGTCGCCCAGCCTAAAATCGGACACCGCGCCGAGCAGCCATGCGTGCGCCTCCGATCCGTCCGCGTGAAACGCCAGCAGATAGTCTGCGATACCAACTTCGGTTCGAGGCGATAGTTGGGCGTGAGCAGGCTTTTTGTTTGCCTGCCCGGGCTCTCGTCCCAGTTAGCTCTCGAATGTGTCACTTGTCCTGCACGGCTTCGACCTGAATGCGGAGCGTGACTTTCATATCCATCCCGAACGACTTGCCGCCATCAAGTCCGAAGTCGTCTCGCTCGAACGTTCCCAGCGCATCGGCGCCGCAACGCAGCCGTGGCTTCAGCATGAAATCGGGTACACATTTGAACCTGTCGATGGTGAGTGTCAGCGGTTTGGTCACCCCGCGCATCGTCAGCGTGCCAATAGCCTTGGTCGGCGCCCCGTCAACAAAATCCGCGAGCTTGCCGCGATAGTGCGCCGTCGGATACTTCTCCACGGAAAACGTGCCGCACTCCGTCTGGCACATCGGTGCCGTTGCGCCAAGCATCACCTTGTTTAGCGCCGCATTGCCGAAATCGATACTTGAGATGTCGACGGTGACGTCAACCGAACCGGTTTTGCCAGCCGTATCGAGTGCGGCGGTTCCCGTGCTGCGATCGAACTTGCCGCGCCAGATCGACAGACCCATGTGATCAGCCTCGAAGCTGGGGTACGTGTGGTTTGGATCGAGGGTGTAATGCACCGACGTGGGTGCGGCCTTAGCCGTGGTTGCAATCAGCAGCAACAGCATCGTGAGCATGAGAAGGCGCATGGTGGTTTCTCCGTGACTTCGACGTGGTTGCTCGTGGCTGAGCGAATGTCGGCTTCAAAGTTACAACGAACGGTCAGGCTGCAAATCGACATGTCATTGCAAGACGTTTCGCGAATGTGAAGACTTTCGAAAAATCAGAGTCAGAGGCGACTCATTCAAACTAACTCGTATAAAAGTGCGTTCTGACCGCAGGTTCGCGGGCCATTGTTTTTCAGTTTTCGATCTTCAATTTTCTCCAGCAACTCAATACGCCTGAGCGATAACGGCGAAGCGCTCTACCCGACCGACCTTCGCCATCGCGGCCTGCACGCCGGCGCGTGACGTGACTGCGTCCCAGCGCTGGTCCATTGTCTTCATTGTCGGCGTCTGCTTTACACGGACGTAGTGCTGCATCTCTACCAGCGCGCCGTTGCGCCAGTCCGGCGCATTCAGCCGCTCGATCAGCAGTGCAGCCGCGGCATCGAGATCGCCCTGCCTCAGCAGGGCGCGCTGCCAGGTGGCGCTGTCATCCGTTCGGTGCTTGCGCAGATAGGCCATGTGCTCGGTAATGGCAGAGACGTCATGCTTTTCGATGGCGATCTGCAACCTGACGTAGTGCAACTGCATGCTGCCCATCGTCGACAGCTGTCCCGGCTCCACAATGGCGGCAGCAGCCTTGTCGGGCTCGGCGAGGTCAGCGTACAGTCCGGCAAGATTGATCGACTGACTGACATTTATGCCGCCACCTTCCGGGCGTCTCGCGCCGCGCGTCATCTCACGCACGGCATCGTCCCAGCGGCCTTCGTGCGCCGATGCGAGCGAACGTTGGTTCAACACCCAGTTGTAGGCCTCGCCGAAATCGCTGTAAGTCTTTTCACCGTCGCCATTCTCGGCGTGCGTTACAGCAGTTTCGCTGATGGCCAGGACCTCGCTGTTTTGTCCTTTTTCAAGCAACAGATCCTGAAGACGCTGCACGGGCCGGAGATGGTCGGGGTGCGCCTTGATACGTAACCTCGCGACCGCGATCTGCGCATCCAGCAAATGGGTTACGTCGAAACGTTTTGGGTATCGCTGCGTAATCGGATCGAAACGTTTGTCCACGCGCATGCTCAACGCTGTGTCGGCACCGCTGATGCGATTGGCAACAACCGCGGCGCGCTCGCTATCGTTGTGCTCAATCTGCATCAGTGCCAGATCGCGCCACACCGAGTCGTAGGTGCTCTGCCCGGCCTGCCAGTTCGCATCGAACAGCGCATTGAGCATCGACCGGTCCACCTCACCCTCATGCGCAATGCGCAAGGAGTGGTGCAGCTGCAAAAACCCTTGTGGGAACACCGCATCAAGTCGATCCGGCCACTGCTTGGCAATGACTACCACGCAATGCGCCGCATCCACGTTATCGTCCAGGTAGAACGCTGCAAACAAACGGCTCAACCAGGTGGCGCTGTCGGCCTGATCAAAGCCGGTGGCCATCATTCCGAGGCGATGCGCCTTGGCGTAGTGCCTGTTCTGAAGCGCGACCGCTGCGGCCACGTTGATCACCTGGAAACGCACCTCCGCCGTCAACTGACGAGAATCCGGCGAGGCGATGAGTTTGTCCAACTTCGGCGCAGCCTTCGCGTAGTAGCCGTTGCGCACGTCGGAAAAAGCCAGTTTGAGTTGCTCCGCCACGTCACCGACACCGGCAGTCTTCTCCGTGCGGGCCGTGCCGACGGGTTCAAGTGACGCACTCGCGGCCCCGGTACACAGCAACGTCGCCAACACAGCCGCCAGCGTGATTGTTCTCTTCATTTTGTTTCCCCTGAATGACTATCGCGTTGCCCGCCACACGCGCTTCTCTCCGATGCTATAGCGTCCAGGCGATACCTGGCAAAAGTGGTGCTCAGTCTCGTTGAAAAGGGATGAGCGAAATTTGAACCTGGCACTTTTTTGCCCGACCGAAGGGGATCAAGTTCCCTTATAGACGGTCAGGAAGAGAACTTGATCCCGCTTTCGGCCGCACCAAGATCCACAACGCAATCACATACACGAACACCGTGACATACGCGGCGGCGAATACCCACAGCGGCAATAGCCAGTAGATCAGCCGGTTCATCCATTGCTCGATCAACGGCTGCACGTGCGCACTACCAGAAAGGTCACCCTGCCAGATGGTCAGAAAGCATGCGCGCCCCAGCATGGCCTGAAGCGCTACGACGGCGAGGCTGAGCAGGTGCGCCAGCCGCCACCAGAACGCGCGCACCCATCGCCAGCCGAGCCACGCGCCGACCGGAATCATCACGCAACCGGCGATGTTGAACGCGATGATGGCGGTGTGCAGCGCAAGTAGGATGATCGCGGCCATCAAAATCCTGGAAAGCCATCAGCAAAAAAGGTTCGAACAAAGGAATTGGAACAGCACAAAGGAACTTTCCAAGGCGAGTCGCCGCCGTCAAACACGAACGACCCAGATGCCGACAAGCGCGGCGAGCGCCACCAGGACCAGAAAGCCGTTGATGCCGATCAGAAGCCAGGGCGGTAGCCGGCGGATATCGGGTTGAGGCGGTGGAGCACCGGCGTCGAGCTCGCGCCACACCCCCGCCATGAAGCAGAAGGCGCTGAACAGGATTAGCAGAGACGCTGTAGCGCTGCCAAGCCGCGGATCCACCACGTCCTTCAGCAGGGCCTTGGCGCCGACACCGGCAGCCAGGGCGGACAGTCCGGTCCGGACCCATGCCGCATAGGTGCGCTCGGCAGCGAGTATCGTGCGGTTCGCTGCAAGTTGGGTCCGACGGTCCGCGCTGTCGGTCTGCTGCACCGCGCTGTCTTTCAACTTGCTCGCGCTCTCGGCGAGCTTGGCTTGCGCTTGATTCGCTTTTTGGGCATCTGTCATGTTGTGTTGCTCGCAATGATGCAGTCGAACGGACTCAGGTTGACTCATCCTGAGTCAGGAAGCGGGATCAGGAAGTGAACCTAATTCCGCTTTTTTGACCTACTTGATCTGCCTTCGAACGAGTACGACTTGGGTCTTCGGAATGGAGTCGTGCCAGCCCTCCTCGCCGAAGAAGGAAAGCGCATCAAACGGGATGAAGCGACACAGCGTACGACCAACGACCTGACCGAAAGCCGGCTTGTCACCGTGCTGGCTGACCACTCTCGTCCCGAGCACCAACTTTCCGGGAGTGCGCGCCCAGATGCCTTCGAAAAAAAAGTAGTAGGCGAGCATCAACATCAGACCGAGCAAAGATCTGGGATCTTGCGCAGCGCATCGTCGCCGGCCTGGCCGAACAACAAGCCAACCAACACTTCAAACAGCACCATCATGACTACCAAGCAGACGTAGTCGACCGCCCATGTATAAATCGGCGCCAATTGCCAGCCAATTCGCGTCGTTGCTGGGCCGCCGACTCGGTCAACGCACTGTCGGGTGCCAAATAAGGATTGAATTCGGTTGTCACTACTTTCCCCTTTCATGGATTCAACGCCTCGACCCGAGGCGTAGCCTTCTTTGCTTTTGCAAGCAGGCACAACGGCGTACCCGTCCCGTGGCCTCCCGCGAAACCTGGACAAAAGACGTCGAGCGAACCAGTGTAGAGAAGCTCCTGATCGCACAGCGAGCTTGGCCACAACCGGGTCACCCGACACCGACATGAATCGAACACGCAGGCGAAGAACCTCGTAAATCCCGGTTTGACACAACGCACAGCCTGCTGCCGCCCCGCCAATCGACCGCCTCGCTCCAAATAGACCACAGGAGGCGAACTTGGATCACCTCGTTATTACCATTGGTACGGTACTGAAATTGTCCGTGACACCTTTTCTCGAGGAAACAGGCAAATGATCAAGCTGGCAAACGGGATAATTCTTGCGATTCTGCTGACAAGCGCCGCGCACGCGCAAACCAACGCAGGCGAACAGAAAGCCGATCCCGACCTCCCCTTCACAATCACCAAGGTGGCGAGCTTCGATCTGCCTTGGCGAATCGCGTTTCTTCCCGATGGCCGCATGCTCGTGACCGAGAAGGTCGGCCGCGTCGACCTGGTCACGC
>JBDTXA010000002.1:0-93224 GCA_040006415.1 Rhodanobacter sp. | reverse complement strand
CGCATGTGGAACAATCCCCGTCCGGCGCCGGAATACCGGATGGGCTGGAGCGACCGGCGGGCAGCGGCAAAATCGCTTAGGCGCATTTTGGGATGGGACTTTCACCACATCGTGCTGTCGCATGGCGATCTAATCGACCGCGCAGCCCACGAGGTCGCCATCAGGGCTTGGGTGGGAATACTCGAAGAGTGATGGCTTGCGGCTACGGCAGTTCCACGGTTACGGCGACTATTTCTGTTTCTGCCGCATCTGACCGAAACAATCAGTAAATCTCTGGAACACAGCTATAGCACCGGCGGGCGTTGTCGCGCGCGCCCCGGTCGCAAGGCTATCGATTGCCAAAGAAAAGGTGCCAGGAACAATTTGCGGAGACCATCGAACTGTCCATGACGGTCGTTGCCTCGTTGAACGACGCGTCGCGGGATGCCGAGGAGATGACGGCGAGGCTGACGCGCCACGGTGAGCTTTCGCTGCGTTGAATTGCATAAGAATGCATGGCAGATGAAGCGGTCGCTGTCGGGAAGACGCCATGGGCTAGCTACGTCACGGCCCGATCTGATGTAGAAGAATGAATCAGCCCCCTTTGTGCAGCCAAGCTGTTATATGTTCCTGCGTACGACGAGCGCCCCATCCTTTTCAGTCTGCTGACGGCAGGCCCAATTCACTTTATGACGCAAGCCCTTCACCTCGATCTCCGCATACATTCTCAAACCTTCAAGCGGGGCTCCTTTGGGCAAGTTAAACATGGCCTGACGCACTTTTCCCGGAAGAGGGTATCCCGGGTCCAAGCTTCCCTCACTCAAGGTCTGGCCGCGTTCGCTTTTGATCGAAATACGTAAGGCCCCGGGAACGCCTGCAACACCATCGTTCGCCAGTCCGAGCACAAGGCCGGGATAGCCATCCTTTTCAAACGCCCATATCCAGGAGGGACGGACGCGGTATCCGATATGTTTGGACAATTCATCAATGGCATCAGGATATCGGTCATAGTAACTCATGAGCCGCTCGGCCTGAATTTTGTGCCAGTTCCATAAAGAGAAATAATTCGGCCCGACATCGCTGGCATGAGCAATGATGTTGTCATTCCGGGTTACGCCCTCGGATAATCCAAGATTTTGCGGAGAGCCATCGGACAGCGCGTTCTCGACAAACCCTGCAACCCATGGCGGCCGGTTACTCAGGCTTTCGATCTGCATGTTTTCAATAAAGATGGTATCAGTGCGTAACCAGTTATGCGATCTAATGGTTCTGTCAACAAGTTCCGAGTTGCCCACCCGGTTATAATCTGGCTGTGTATTCGTAGCCAACGGCGTCTTGTTCCAATGTGCACTCTGCATGTCGAAAATCTTGTTGAACGTGCCTGAGGCAGTGGAGTAGTCGGGAAAGGGGTTTTGGTCTTCGAAAGGCCAGGTGTGGCCTTCTCCCCAAAAGCCGTACATGTAGGTGTCTACGAACTCCACTAGGGGCGAGCCGTTATAGGCGTCCGCTAACAGGCCATCCATCTCTCTCAATGCGGCCATGAACGCCGGATGGTTATATTGCGGGGCATAGTGCACCTTGCCGGGAAGATTCTTGCCAACTTCGTTCGTTGTACCCAGTTTATACAGAGGAACCTTGTCCAACAGAAAGTCAGGCATGGATTGGGGTTTGATTACCGGGCTCATGAGCTGTATACGAAAACCGATCCTCTTGTTGTATTGCTTGGCCAAATCGAAAGCAATCTTCCAATGGTCACATGGATCAAGCCTTCCAGGCCGGCTCTGAATGTCACGCCAGTCGAGGCGAACATAGAGGACATCACTGAGCGATAGTCTGACAAGCTTTTCGAGCGACTTTTCCAGAGATTCATTCTGCTTGTGAGCCGGACCCGCCTCGTCGCAAAGGTAAGTCGCGAGACCCATCCCATAGTTTGGCACCCTCTCTTTGGAAGGAGTCGTTGCCATGATGACGTCTGAGCCGGGAACAACCTGCTCCGGCTTGTAAGTAGGGAATGGTCCCTGATTCAAACGGTCAGTAATCGCAGGACCCGTTCCAAAATTATATCCGTCCCAATTGTGGGACGGGACAAACCCCTGGGCCTTGGCAAGGTTGGCCGATCCTGCGGCGGCTGCAACCGAGGCAAGTATGCTTTTCTGAATAAAGTCTCTTCGGTCCATGTTCATTCCCATACCGTTATGACTGATTTTATGTTAGAGCATCCGGTTGCCGGTACGTGGGTTGGCCGGCACGGCTACCTCGCGCGGCTGGATGCACACCAGAAATCGTCTCACTTCAGGCCATTACAGGGATGAAGATTCAGCCTGACACGTGTTGTATCGAGCTGCGCGGATCCGCGGCTCGCAGGCTGGACAACACGATGACCAGCAGTGCGTTGATCGTTCAGGGCAGGAATTTCACAGGCTCCAAAAACAGGGGGCAGAATGGAATGGCACTTACTTGGGAACACCGGACTCCCCACCGCTCGCGCAGAGCTTAGCCAGGGCAGCGGGCGTAGTCGCAGCGCCGCCAAGCGTGGTCATCCCATCGCCTGCAGGTCCTGCGACTTCGGCCTGCAGCTACGCTCACGACGAAAGCGAAACAGGGGTCAGGGTAGGAGCGGCAAAAACGGCGTCAGGTTCGAATGGCACTTACTCAAGCCTCTTCGGATGGCCAAATTGGCGGACTTTTTCACGGGCGATGGAACGTGGTTAAGTGAGGAGGGGGAAGGGTTTGGGTCGTCGTTTAGTGGCTCTTGGTTCGATCCGGCCAGGTCGTTGACCGACTCGCTTTTGTGCCATCAGCATCAGCAGGCACTGGATATGTGTCTCGTCCGCAGGCAAGCCCCGCTGGCTCCACGCCAGCCATAGCTGCATGCTGTGCTTGAAGCTCAGCTGCCGAGGTAGTACGTCGGCGAGCCTGGCGGAGCGAAGCATCAACAGTCGGATCAGGTTGTACGCCAGCAACCCCACCTACCATTGTTTCTCATTCATGGCCGGCGTTTTGCAGGTCATCCGCTCCAGGCCCAGAGTCGTCTTGATGTGGCGCAGATCCAGTTCGACGTTCCAGCGCTGTGCGTACAACGTCTTCAGCTCTTGCGCGCTCGCTTTGGTGGATGACAGCACCGTGCTGACCAGCACCTTGTTGCCCACATCGGTCTCGCGCATGCGCAGGGTTTCGGGTATCGCCTCGAAGCCTTCCTGGTTGAGCCAGTGTGGCTTGACCTTGGGTTTGTTCCAGACCACCACATGATCCATTGTGCCGATCCGCTGGCCTTTACGGAAGTCCGTCATCCGTCGCTGATGTAGCTGAAACACGACATCCGCGCCGCGTGCTTGCAGCAAAGCGATCATGACGTAAGAGCAGTAGTAGCGATCACCCAGCAGCACATCGCCCTCAACGACACTGCCCAGCAAGGTGTGAAATAGCGCGTGTTCGCTGCTTTGCTTTGCGGCATGCGGGCCCATGGCGGCGTCCAGCACCGCGCCCGTACCCAAACACATCAGGGCGACGACCCGCGAAATAGGGGAGCCCAGGCCAGGTTTCTGAGTTCGTGACTGCGGATAGCGCGCATGATTCTGGGCGGTATCAGGCATCGTTACGATGGTGCCGTCGACCAGTTTGACGGCGCGACCGCGCCAACGCCACGCGTTCAAGGATTGGCTGGCGAGCAACGTGCCGGTGTGGCGCAGTAACGCTTGCACCGTGGCCGCGGGCAAGCGCTGGCGTGCCTTGCAATACGCATCTGTCGCGGTGCTGCATGGCCGTAGCTCGTTAGCGATGCGTTCCACCGCGTGGCGATCAATCGTCGCCTGACACGAGGCGTCCGGGTTCAAGGTCTGCGCCATAAACATGGCTAACGTGGTCGTCGGTGGGAATCGCCGTTCGCGATGCACGGGCAGCTGTTGATCGACGATGATTGTGCATGGCCGCTGGCGGCCTTTGAGGGCATCCGTTTGGGTTGGACCAACAGTTGTCCGGTAGCGAGCTACTTTTTCAAATCAGTGGCTTGGCGCGTATTCCGCCAGACCACTGCCGCTTGAGGAAGTGCCATTCCGGTCAGAGTCGACTTCTCACGCATCCCAACCCAACTAGCGGCCTTTCGCTTCCGTCCGATTTCCGCCGGAGCAACCATCTGGGTTCCCGACCCTGCGGACGCGTCGCAGGCTTACTCTGTTCAGCGCTGGATTGAGCCTCCACCGCCCGCTTTTGTCGATCCGGACTGCGGCCGTTCGTCGAGAGGAGGAAGGCAGCCTCTGGGCCTGCGCGGCCTCGAGGCATGACATGAGCGAGTACTTCATCTACTTCAACCAGCAGTGGGTCGGCGAGCACAGCGAGACGTGGTTCGACGCGCGCGGTCCACTCGCAAGGGCCGTCGTGGACAAACTGAAGTCGGCTGGCGTCTACGTGTTCGCCGGAGGACTGGAGGAGCATCCGGATGCTGCCTTCTTTAAAGATGCCACCAGCGGCTCGCTGACGTTCACCGACGGGCCGTACGTGCGGAACCCCCAGTTGCTGGGCGGATTCACCGTGATCGACGTGGCCGACGTGCAGGCGGCAAAGCGTTGGGCCGGCAAACTTGCCGAAGCATGCGGCTGGCCGCAGGAGGTTCGCAGGTTCAAGCTGTAGCCCGAAGCAAACAGAAGGAAAGGCGGAATCGATCCAGGTTCGGTTACAAGGGTTTGAATAGTCGCGCGGCGTCCGGCGAGCGGGCAGGACGCCGGCGAAGGGTAAGAAAGTTCCAAGGATATTTCTGCGGGGATTCTACGATAGGAGGCTTAAAAATGGCACGCGCAATGGTCCTCGAGAAGACATCCGGCAAGCCGGCGGCAAAATCAAGCGCTAGCCCAGCGGCCAAGGCGAAGTCAAAGGCACGCGAACCCGGCAAGGGCGCGACCGCGCAAGTGGTCGCCACGAACTTGCCGGCCGCCATGACTGGCCGGGCAAGTCCCGCGAAGGCCAAGGACGGAAACGAGCCGGTTTTTGCTTACATCCGCAGCCTGCCGCAACCGCAACGCGGCATCGCCGAACGAGTCGACGCCCTGGCGGGCAAGACGCTGCCGGGCTTGAAGCGCTCCGTGAAATGGGGAATGGCGTGGTATGGCGTCGGCGACGGCTGGTGCTTTTCCTGTGGGGGCTTCGCCGGGCACGTCAAGCTCACGTTCGGGCGCGGCACCGCACTCAAGCCAGTACCACCTGTGACGCCGATCGGAATGGGCAAAGACTCTCGGGGCGTGGACCTTGAATCGTTGGAAGATCTCAACGAACGCCAAGCCGCGTCGTGGATGAAACAAGCCACGGCCATCCCCGGCTTTGGGGCGAAGAAGCGATCAACGCCATGACGGAAAAACAGGTGTCAGGACAATGTCGTAGACCTTTCTTTGCCTATGCCGGGGCCACCAATCCTTCCTGACACCATTTTCAGCAAGCCGCAATCCGGCGAAGCTTTCGGTCCTGGCTGCGACATCGCTCGCAGGTCATTTCAGCCGGGGCGGGTGCTGTTAAAAATGATTTCGGATGGCCGCCACACCTTCGTCCGACTGGCTTTCGCACAGGACGCATCGGTAGGCTTCGGCGCCCGCCTGGAGGTCGGAAGCGAACGCGGTAGAGTTTGGCCGGCTGTCTGATCAAGACCCGCCGTCACGTTGAGGGATGAGGCTTGGCTCTGGGATCATTCTGCGGTTGCCGCGGGGCATTCGAATCCGGCGTGCGCTCGCTACCGTCTTTGTCCCGCGGCTGAGGCTCGTCATAGCCCGATTTCTTCGGAACGTCGTTCTCTTTCGTTGTCATCGCCGTGGCCACTTGGGGTGGGGTGAGAAGCTTGGCACTGTTCTCGCCTACCCAGAGTGAACCAGGAATCACCCGGCGTCATGTCTATCTTGGAAGCCACGGCCCGAAGGCTGGATCATCCACGGCAGACGCCCCGGATGATCCAGCGGTGACGACGGCGGCGTTTCAGAGTTGAGCATCCGATGAAAGGTGCGAACCCCATCAGCCGCGCTCCCGTCACAGGCATCAGTCTTGCATTCCGCTACAGTCTCGTTAGCTGCCCAATCCGAAAACAGACCCCGTTCGGTTTAGCCCGTCCTGTTGCGCTGCCGGGTGCGAACGACCGCAGCGCACGTCACTCCGTGGAGATTTCAAGCATGAGATTTCGGTCTTTCCCTGTTGCGGTTCTTGTCCTGCTCATCGGCATTCCGTTGGCGTTGCACGCCACGGGTCCGGTGCCCGCTTCGGCGCCTGTCGCCATCAACCCGCTCTATATGGCAGCACCCGCGTCGCTCAGTACCGATCAGGTGGCGTCGCTGCAGCGCCAGTTGCTGGACTGGCCGCAGTTAGGCCGCTACCGCGCCGACAATGCGCGGCTCGCGCCACCGGTGGCCGGAGAGTCACGGGTGGTCTTCATGGGCGATTCCATCACCGATAGCTGGGGCCGCATCAAGGGGAGTACATTCTTTCCCGGCAAGCCTTACATCAACCGCGGTATATCGGGGCAGACCACGGCGCAGATGGTGCTGCGTTTCCAGCAGGACGTGATCGATCTTCACCCGGCAGTGGTGATCATTCTTGCTGGTACCAACGACATCGCTGGCAATACCGGCCTGGCTACTCTGCCGATGATCGAGGACAACTTCCGCTCGATGACCGAGCTGGCTCAAGCGAGCCACATTCGCGTCATCCTCGCTTCGGTGTTGCCGACGACCGATTATCCATGGCAGCCGGGGTTGCAGCCGGCTGCGAAGATTCGTGCGCTCAATGCGTGGCTGCGGACCTATGCCAGCTCGCGAGGTGCAACGTATCTGGACTACTACCATGCACTCGCCACGCCGCAAGGTGGCATGCGCTCGGGCCTGTCCAGTGATGGCGTGCATCCCACTCCCACGGGCTACGCCATCATGGCACCGCTAGCGCAGCAGGCCATCGATCGGAAACCGTCGCGCTAGAAGCTGCGAGGCGCAAGTGACGCTGTCTTGCCTGCGAAGAACCAGATGAGGTTGAGACGCCCCGGCTTGCCGACTGCAGCTCTCGGCAACCCCAGTTTTTGGCCTGCGTTGCGTCGCTAAAGCTGCTTGATGCGGATGTCGCGGAACCATAGTGTGATGGGAGTCTGGCCCTTGTTCTCGCCGCCCTGCAGGGCGATGTGGCCCTCGTGGAAGGTGCCAAATCCCGGCATCCGGGAGAACTTGGTCGCGGCCACGCGCTTCTTCCATGCCGCGTCCCACAGCTGGGTGTCGATCACCGGGTGGCCGTTCTGGAAAAACTGCAAGTGGCCGCGATTGGCGCGGATTTCGAAATGGTTCCACTTGCCCGTCGCGTTCACCCGCTCCACGTCGGACGAAATCAAGTCGAACAGGTCGCCGGAGCGCTCATAGAGCACGCGGCTGTCGGGCACAGTGCAGGCCAGGTCGGCGATCTGCATCTCTGGACCGGTCTCCCACGTTTGCGAATACTCCTTCGATTCGTGGACGTAGAAGATCAAGCCGCTGTCCGCACATGGCGTCGTTTTCCAGTCCAGCTTCAGGTCAAAATTGGTGAATTGTGCGTCGGTAACCAGGTCCGCAAAGTTCGCTGGATTGCCACTATGTCCGCGCTTGAGCTGAATTGAATGGTCGTGGACGCTCCAGTCGGCGCCTGGTGCTTTCTGTCCATACGAATGCCAGCCGTCCAGATCATTGCCGTTGAAAAGCAGCTGCCATCCGTCGGCATGCTCTTGCGAGGTCAACGTGTTGTGCGCTGCGGCCGGGTGATCTGGCGCGTTTTGAGCGGGGCGCTGGTGATTCTGGGCGACGGCGCTGCCGGCGCAAAAGATCATCAAAAGCGCTGCGGGGAGGGCGTTAAGGTAGGCAGATAAAAAGCGCATGAATGTTTCTCGGCAAGGGTCGTCGTGCGGGATATCTCGCGCCGCTGCGGCTTAACGGGCAACGTGGAGCTTGCCGCTGCCCTCATGGACGCGGTCACCTCCATGGTGGGCGAACGAAGCCCATTGTGCCAGCGCTTGGCGAGTTCACCGTTACGTGGTGTTGAATCCGATACGTGAGCATATGGTGGATTCGCCAGCAGAGTAGCCGTGGAGCCGTTATGAAAAATTGGTACGAAGGAAATTAAATGAAGTTTGCTCAAGGAATGTCTGAACAAGTTGTGGTTCGTCATTCCAGCGAGAGCTGGAAACCAGCGCCTTCAATGGGTTGTCGGGTCACTCGACCCCAGCTTTCGCTGGGATGACGCTTATTCAGGGTGTCCTTGGCTTCCTCCGTCCCGGAATTCGGTCCCGGAATTCTCGATCCGGCGATGTTGGCGCGGCTCGAATTTCTGGTCCCTCGCATGCGCGAGATTTAATTAGGGTTCTGGAAGACGACGATGAACGAGCGCCTTTGGGTGACGACGTGCAACTTCTTCCGGACAGCTGGTACATCTTGAAGAAGACCACGTTTGAATACGTGCGTGCTGACGCGCGTTGGGAGAACACGAGCCGGGAAGCTTACGACCGAGGCAACGGCGCCACGATCCTGCTTTACAACCGTCTGCGGCGGACCGTCGTGCTCACCAAGCAGCTCCGCTATCCGACTTACGTCAACGGCAATGTCGATGGAATGTTGATCGAGACGTGCGCGGGGTTGCAGGATAACGACGACCCGGAAACCTGCATTCGCCGTGAAACCGAGGAAGAGACCGGATACTCGGTCAGCAACGTCCGAAAGGTGTTCGAGGCGTACATGAGTCCTGGGTCGGTGACCGAGAAATTGTTTTTCTTCGTCGGTGAGTACACCGAGAACGATCGGGTCGGCGACGGCGGCGGTGTGGACAGCGAGGATATCGAGGTCATGGAGGTCTCGTTCGACGAGGCCTTGCAGATGGTTGCCTCCGGCGACATCAGGGACGGGAAGACCATCCTGTTGCTTTAGTTCGCCAAAACGAATGGACTACTGGACGGTGCTTAGTGCCTAAAGAGGAAGCAGTGCGGTAGCCCGGCTTTTTCGGACACGTTAATCCAGCACTCGTCGCCTCGTCATCGACCACAGCAGGTATTCGATAGTTGAATGACCCGCAGCAAACCGGGAAGGAGAAAGTTGGATACCCTCGGGCCAGGCTTCGGCTCGCCTCGGCTGCCCGGGGCCGTAGGCGAAACCGGCATGGCGAAACCCGAAGCCGGGTCACCTCGACCTGACCCTGTTACTGAAAACATTGCTCAAGCTGCCGATAGACGTCCGACAGATGTCGGCAAAATTAAGACATGTTGACTTGCTACGGATTGATTTTCCGCGTTGCGGACGAGGAAAAACGTAGGAGAGAGCATGTCCGAGTTCAGCCGTCATGGCTTTTTGTATCGACTCCCATGAAGGCCGAGCATGACGCGCCATTTTTTCCGCGATTAATCCCACGCGCCGTTTTGATGCGGCGGAGCCGCTGAGGTCTGCAGGCGGACCAGACCAAAATATGCGCCAAATTCGCCGCTGCTGAAGTAGACAGTTTCAGCGCCCGACAGGATCCAGTTGGCCTGCAAGCTGGTTTGCGTCTGTATCGGTCCGCTGCCGCCGGTGTTCCAGGGTACGGTCAGATGGCGCGGGCTGGCGTCTCCGAACGAATCTTTCAGGGCGCTGAAGTCACCGGCCTCTCCGTTGGAGCCATGGGTGCGCACGGATATGCTGGCCGCAAGGCCATCCCTCAGCACCACTTCAGCGTCGCTGCCACTCATGAACCCAGGACGATCCGACCGCGATACGTTCACGATAATGCGGCCATTTGCAGGCGGCTTGGGCGCATCCGCGTAGGGATCACGCGATGGTCCCGTTGGAAGCTTGAAGCATGTGGTGCGGTCATCGGGCAGATAGTCGTGCTGACGCTCGGCGCACTCGTTCATCGTGACGGGTTGATTCAGTGCGATACCAGCCAGGTCGGCGGCGTGCCCGGCATGATTGGCGAGCAGTCCCAGACCGGCGATGGCGAACATGACGAGGTGGCGTTTCATGGGTTACTCGCAGAATCATGGAATTCCTGCACCTTAGCGCAGTTGGCGCATGGGAGCTGCACACTGGTCAACGAACAAGACGGGGTCAGGTTGGATCAATCCACTCTGTCCCCTTTTGCCTGTTTGCGTGCGTCGATCAACGTCGTTGGAAACCCTTGGGCCGCCTCACCAGATGCGCCGTCCTGGATTCACCGACGAGCAAATCGCGACGGAGGTCGTTAGACGCAGTGGCGGCGGTCGTCGTGATCCAGAAAGATCGCGCATCGATTGACGACGCTCTGGATGATGTGGAGCGATAATCCGGAGGCCGGGACACCGATGTCCGTCAGGCCACCATTAATCTGCGCGCCAAGGCGGCGCAGCGCAGTTCGATCGACCAGGTTGCCCGAGTGGCCGGCAAGACCCTCACGGATTTCATGGTGGAAGCAGCAGGCGAGCGCAGCAGGTGCTGCTGGAGCAGACCGAGTTATTTCTGGATCCCACCCGCTTGAGTTTTTTCCCAAGTGTTGCCGGTGGCTTCTCTTTTGGTTGCCGGCAGTTGTCGGGTGGGGGTTCGCGAGATCATCCAGCGCGACCCGCAGCATCTTGTGGGGGTGGTGCCAGCAACGGTGCCGAGGCCATACCCCAATGTCTGCTTGAAGGACGGTCGCGACTACGGGCATTGGCAAGGCGATCCGGGGGCGGAAGCGCATGCCCAGCCCATCCCGAGAACGATCGGGTCGCCGCACATCTGATGACGCATTCATGGGTCCTCCGGCCTTCGCATCCAGCAGGTGGATCGACCGGAAATCCTCAGTGGATCCACGCAAATTCCACCGAAATCCCTCAAGCAAGAGCTGTAACTCCGGCCCAGAATCATCTAACGGACATTGGCGTCCGTCTGGAGGCCGTCATGAAACACCTGATCAATGCCACCACCCTTGTGCTCGCTCTTGCATGCGTCGGCGGCGTCAGCGCCGCCCAGGACAAGACTCGGACCACCAACATGCGGAATGTCACAGTCAACGAATTACCCGTCCAATACGAAACCTACGTCGCCGACTTGCACATGGGCTACACATTGCAGGTTCTTGTCGGCCACGCACATCGACATTACGTACAGGCACAGCGGGCGGCCGAGAAATCGGAAGCCTTGCGGATGCGGGGCACCGCCTTGCAGCCGATTATCGCCGTGGCCATCGACGACTCCTCCGGCCCCGGCGTGGCGAGACAGATCCAGCTGACCAACTCCGCTCAAGAAACGGTTGCGATCGTGAATGTATATTGCAAGCGGGCCGTGCCGTCGGGAGGCCCGCATTGCAAGCTGGCCCCCCTGCCGATGCGGACCACCACCGATAACCAGCGCCTGGCGTCAATGCAGGCAGGGAATCTGCAGCTGGTGGAGGTCGATCTGCATAACTAAATTGGGATGGGAAGCCGGGACGAAGCAAGTTGAATGCCCTCGGGCTCGGCATCGGCTCGGCTCGGTCGCCCGGGCTGTTGCACTCTGACCGGCCGCCCAGGGTCTTTTCTGTCATGGCCTGAAAGCGCTTGCTTTCAAAGGCACGCTCCTGTTGCAGGGGCTGGCAAATGGCGATCGGCTCGTCGTCGCTGACGCCTTGCTTGGGTCATGCGCGGTAGGCCTGGGCTAACCCCAACCGCGTATCCCGATTTAAGGAAGCAGATGTGGGGCGTCACCAATGCGTCCTCGCAAAGTCCCAGATTGACGGGCACGCTGAACCAGTGGTGATGTTCGGGCCTCTCAACCATCGCGGTAGGCACCGGGTTAAGCCCGACATACCGATACGGGGTGAGCAGGTAGCGGTTCGAGTCGACCAGGCAGGACTTGAAGCGACCTTCCCACAGCATTGCTGTGCGTCGCTGGCGACGGTTGAACGCGGTGACCTAGCCCTTGCCCAGTTGACGCATGGCCCGCGACACCTTTTCCTGCTTGTCGGACTGACGAGCAGGTGCACGCCTTTGCTCCGGCTACTCACTCATTGGATAATTTTCGGCTTGAAGGGAGCCTGATCAGCATGCTATTGAGGAGTTCTTCCGCGTCGGCATGGTTGATGCAAATGGCTGCAGTATTGAATCGCCGGGTTTCGAGGTGCGATGTAATCCGGACTCGGCGATGCTGAGTGCACTGTCGATTTGTCTTGGAGCTGGCGACCCGGTTGGTCGCTTGCGGGCCCTGAAGTCGTTCGAACGCCAGGGATTCGTCGCGGCCGAGCCTTTCATTTGGAAAGAAGGCGTGCTCGATACCTGCGTGCATCCGACCCAGTCTGCAGAAGAGAACTGCAGCATTGAAATACCCGCCGGATATGCTTGTTGTGTGGGACCCTTGTGGTATCGAGGCCATTTTGGTGGCGTCGCCTTGAGTTTGCTTGTCAACGAAATCAGTGAAAACGGCCACATTGATGAGCTGGAGTTGCGGGGCAACTTCGCTCTGTTCCTTCATACGGACAGATACTGCGCACTGATGAACGATGCGCTGGGTTTTGTGCGTCTGTACGCCAGCGCGGATAAATTGTTCTATAGCACCAGCTGGTTGGCGACGTGTGCTTATACCGGCCATGTGGCGATAGATGACGCCGCGGCCTGTGAATACGTTTTGCTAGGAGCCTCTCACTCGGACAGAACCGTTGCACACGGCATCACAACGCTGCCGCTGGGTCACGCTTTCGACCTGGCGCAAAAAAAGACGCGTTCGCGTTTTGCCACAAATGTATGGGACGGCGCCAGCGTTCCGAAGTCATTCGATGAGGCGGCGGATGAAGCCGATGCGCTCCTGCGCACGATGTTCAAGGAAATCGCGGCGGCGTTCCCCGGACGGCTGCGCGCTGCACTTTCCGGTGGCTTTGATTCACGCTTGATCCTTGCGGCCCTGCTGGCTTCAGGCGCGCGTCCGGATCTGTTCGTGTACGGCGGGCAGGGATCCGAAGACGTACCTGTTGCGCGTTCGGTTGCCGACCGCGCAGGTATCTCGCTTGAAGTCGTTGACAAGAATGCGTTGAATGGACGTCTGGCATTACCCGACATCGAGCACCTTGTGGACAGCGCGTTGTTTTTCGACGGGCTGCCCAACGACGGGATCTACGATCCGGGGGCAGACCAGCAGACTCGTAAGGAGCAGATGGCCGGAGGATGTCTGGCTCTGAATGGCGGCGGCGGGGAAATCTTCCGAAATTTTTTTCATCTGCGGGACCGGCGTTTTCATGCCATGGATATTGTACGAGCGTTCTATCGCGGATTCGATTCCGAGGTATTCAGGCGTCCTGATGGACTTCGCTTGTATGAAGACAGGCTTGTATCGTCTATCGAATCCACTCTTGGTATGGAGCATTCGACTGCTCATCATGGGCTCCGGCGCGAGCAGGTTGAGCTGATTTATCCGCTATTTCGCTGTCACTACTGGATGAGTGTGAACAACAGCGTTTCCGTGCGCCACGGCTACTATGCAACCCCGCTCATTGATCTGAACACCGTCAGGCTCGCATCTCGACTACCGATGGCCTGGAAAGATGCCGGTCGTCTGGAGAGCACTCTGATTGCGAGGCTGCATCAGGGGATTTCGAATGAATCCTCGACATACGGTTTCCGGTTTGCCGACGGTCCGAATTTGCGCGCTCGGTTGAACGAAAAGGCTACTTGCATGCGCCCTGTATTCGCTCGGCCGTTCATCAACGCGGCCCGGCGCCGGTTGCGCCCGACAGGAGTTGCACCCCATTTGATCGAGCACGGCCGCTCACTGCTTCCGGGGGAATGGCAGCTCGATCCCATCCTGGATTTGACGCGCTTGCCCGATGACTCCGCTTTTGCCCGCGCACTGGCGGTTGAAGTTGCATGGCGTGAACTGGTTACATGACCCGAAACCGGACGGAAGAAGTTAAGTGCCTTCGAGTTCAACTTCGGCTCGCCTCGGTCGCCCGTGCCGTCGCACGCTCACGGTGCGGACAAGGGTCTTTTCTGCTGTGACCTGAAAGCGTTTGTTTCCAAAGGCGCGCTCCTGCCAGCAAGGTGACGTGCGATGACGACATCCCTGATCGCCGTTTTGCGAGCCGTGTCGGTGGGCTCGGAGGAACGAACCCGCGCCACGATCCGCAACGGCGGAATCAGGAACGTGGTGTGGTGCGCCGCCTTGAGGGACGTCAGCGTGACCTCGCCCAGCCGAGGACTTTGCACCTCGCGGAAACCACGGTCGTCTCTTCGTCGAGGATTGATCTAGCCATGCTCAACAGCCTTGGTTTGGCGAGGATCCGCTGCCATCCCACAGGTCAGTTCACTTACCGCCGTTTGAATTGTTGGGAAGCCGGGCCGGACGAAGCTCAACCGAAACGGGGCTAAGACTGGGCTGTCTCAAAAAAGGCGACTCTAACTTTTGTCGTGCTGATATCCCAACCCGTCATACTTGCCTTAACCCAGGAGCAAATATGGAAACGATTCACGTAGTGCAGCCCTTCGATCGGGTGAAGAAAGGCTTGAAACCAGGCCAGGTCCTGCAGTTCAAAACGGCTGATGAGGCAGCGCGCAGGGCAGGGTTGCTGGCCGACAAGCATGCCGGCATCGTCGCCTACAGCATGGACGTGGACGAGGAAAGCGGAGACTACGGCACACCGAGAGTGCTGTTCGAATCTGGAGACGTGCCCGAGCTTTGATCGGCAAAAGAGACGGGGCGAGTTCACTTGACGTCATCCGGGCGAAACCCCGCCGGAGGCGATCCAGGGCGGCTATCATGGCGTCATGTCCAAGCTGCTTATGAACCTGCGTAACGTGCCCGATGATGAGGTCGATGACGTGCGCGCGATGCTGGACACGGAGCGGATCGCGTTCTACGAAACCAGACCCAGCATTTGGGGCATCTCGGCAGGCGGAATCTGGGTGACTGAAGATGTGGCTTTCGCGGACGCCAGGCGCGCGATGGACGACTACCAGCAGCAGCGCGCCACCCGTGCCCGCGCCGAATACGCCGCTGCCAAGCGCGCAGGCACTGCGCAGACGTTTTTGACGTTGCTTCGTGATGAGCCAGCGCGGGTCGCTATAAGCGTGTTGGGCATACTTTTCGCGTTGGGCCTGGTGACGATTCCGTTCTTCCTGCTGCGCGGGTAGGGCCGGAAAACAGGGTCAGTTTCGCTCGCAGTCGTTTGAAAGTGTGTGACGTCTTGGTATCTGGTCCCGGTATTTGGCACTCGGCGATTTTCGCGGGACCCCAGTTTCGCTCATGCAATAGTTGCCCCAGAATTTCTGCAGACTGCGCCATAAACCAATCAGGTCTTTATTGGCGCCGAGCGGCGATGGTGGGTCAACAACCGCGCGGCGCCCGGTGCACGCAGGCAGTCGACGCTACGCTTGCGCCGCCAAGCGCAAGGACAGGCTTGCTTGCGATACAACAGATACCTGCATTTATGGTTGATGTCACAGACTTCCCGTCGAAACTGTCGACACCGCCGAGGACGGCCCCAGGCACCATGGACATTCGCCAGGTCGACCCATCGCGACTCGACCACGCCGTCCTCCGAACGAACGTGCGCGATCCGACGCCGTGTACCTTGAGGCTGCGTCATCAAACGGCACGCACGCCGTTGGTTAAGCTGCTGACCGTTCATCGTGGATGCGGCCGCTTCGTGGCGTTGCATGGGCGTCAGAAATTTTTGTGAGCATCGATGCCGTTCATGGTGACCCCGCGTAAAAAGAAACGGCCCCGAAGGGCCGCTCTGATTGCGCTGCTTTGATCGTGCTGCTTTGAACAGTGTTCGCTTACTTGATCAGAAACTTCCGGCGGCGCATGGCCAGGCCACCGAGCGTGAGCAGGCCAAGGCCCATCAAGCCAAGGGCGCCCGGCTCAGGCACAGCAGTGGCAAAGGCGCTGAACGCCACGTTGTCGAACTCGAACGAGTACGACGAACTGCTTGCCACGACCTTGTCATACGATCCGGTAAGGAAGTTGATGTTGACGTAGCACGTGCCTAGCGCCCCTTGATCGCCTCCGACGCAATTGCCGGCCCCCGCCGAGTTTGAGACGTCGGTGCCGTCGAATGAGGTAACCAAAATACCGTTGCTGTAGAAGGTCAGCGTGTTGAACCAATCCACGGACCCCCACAGCAGACCAAAGTAATTCTGTTGTCCACCAAAGGTCATTGTCACGTTCGCAGCGGACGAATTGCCGCTGGCAAGATACGTATTTTTAACCGCACCGCTGTAGGTCTGTTCACCAAACATGGTGGCATTGCCGTGAGACACGAAGGGCGCCGCATACGTGCCCGTGGTGCCTTGCACGGCATGAGCGCCAGGGTTAAACGCGACTGTGATGCCGGAAGCGGTGGTGCCGCCGACCGTACCCAGCGGGAGCGAGTCGAAGCTTTCGTAGTGGCCGGCGGTGGGGGTACCGCCCACTGAGCTGCTCATGACGACGGTGGCATTCACCGCGGGAGATGCTGCGATCAAGCCGACCGCGAGCGCGCTCGCTGCAAGCAGTGCGTGCACGTGCCGGGTCTTAGACCTGCTCTGTAGTGTCCGCTTCATTCTTTCGTTTCCCTGTTTTCGGATGAGACCATCCACGTGGCTTGCGCATAGACGTAACAAGCTTCCAACTTGAAGCACTTTCCGTGCCAACGACTAAATCACTGTTTTTTAGCAAGATATCTAAATGCTTCTCGCAAGGATCTGGGATCTTGTAAAGAAGTTCGACGTTTTCCGAGCAAACAAGGGAACCGCTGCGACGCGCGTAGCTCGCATTCGCGAGTTTATTGCAGCGCATTCTTGACGATGTTTAAGATGCGATCGACAGGTGATGGCCGCAACAAAAAGTGGGCAGGTCCCTTGCAACCGTTTGATTGTCGCGGAGGGCTGGACCTCGGGTCAGAATGCTCCGTCTCAGAAAGGCGACGCTGGCTCTTTTCCTGAACTTTGCGTCCGCGATACTGGCATCAACGCAGGGAGAAACATGGAAACGATCCACCCAGTGCAGACACTCGACTGCGCGTGATTTGCTTGCCAGTTCCCGCCTGACGTACTTGCGCGGCTCCGCGGCGAGGCACAGCGCGGCCCCCGAAAACGACAATGATCCGGTTATTTTTTCGGCTTTCTGGTGAGTAGGGAGCGGATATCAACTGAGCTTGTGCTCATTAGAGCCGGGAGGTGTCCAGAATCGTGACTCCGACGCGTCATACCCGGCTTGTCCCCACATCCTTTCAGGGCAGGAGATAACTCAATGGCATTTCTCAGAACACGAGATGGCTTCAGTCTTTACTACAAGGATTGGGGTATGGCCGGCCCGTTGTGCTGATACACGGCTGGCCGCTTTCTGCGGACGGTTGGGATGCTTAGTCCATGGTCATCGCCGATGCGGGTTTTCGTGTGATCGCCTATGACCGCCGTGGTTTCGGCAGATCCGATCTAGCGGGGAATGGCAATTCCTATGACGACCTTACTGACGTCATGAAGGAAACAGGAGCTGACGAAGATGCCATGCTGGCCGGATTTTCCATGGGTGGCGGCGAGGTAGCCCGGTACATGAGTCGGCACGAAGGCAAAGGAGTTGTGTCGGCGGTGCTGATCTCTTCGGTGGTGCCCTTCATGCTGAAGACCGACTGCAAGCCCGAGGGGACTCCGTAGAAGACGCTTGATGGCATCGCCGATGGCATCAAGGAGGATCGCGCGCACTTCTTCCGGCATACTTTTTTCCCCCAGTTCTACGGAGCAGGTTTGATGCGCAAGCCGGTCAGCGATGAAGTGCTGGCCATGTCGACAGCCAGCGCATTGTCGGCCGGTTTGAAGCCCACACTGGCTTGTGCGGAGGCGGTTTCGCACACTGACTTTCGTCCGGATCTCGCTTCCTTCAAAGTCTCGACCTTAATCATTCACGGCACGTCCGACAAGACCTTTCCCATCGAGGCAACGGGCCGCGCGGCGGCTCAAGGTATTGCCAACAGCGAGCTGCTTGAGTATGAGGGTGAGCCCTACGGTTTGAACATGACTGCGAGCGATCGACTGACCAGGGATTTGCTGGTATTTCTCAGCCACCATAGAGCTCGCGGAGATCGCAAGGCGGCCCTTGCGGCTGGCGTATGGCTGTCGGTCCGCCGCTGGCGCGCCGTGCCGACTCCACCATGTATAAATCTGTACGCAATCAGCCTCGGCACCACGCTGACCGCAAACAGCAGTGGAACAAAGATAAGAAGGGCGCCACCGCGTAAACCGGCGCGAGAGGCCACGTTTGGGTCAGAACGCGCCGGCAACACCAGACGCAAACAGGGGGTTGGCTTTCTCGTGCTCCGGCCGACTTGAATCGACGCCTTTCATGTCGACTCGCCCGGCAGAGGAAGCACTTGCAGCTCGCCGGGCGATGTTGGTGCGCGTCAGTCAGGTCGCGCTGATGCGCACCATCGTCGTGGCGTGCGGCGCCAGCTCGGTATGGATGCTGCCGTCGCCCTCCGCGTCGCTGTGTTTCCACAGATCACGCACTCTGTAGTGACCCGCAGCCTTGAGGCCGATCTCGACCGGCGTGACGTCAACCTTCTTCGATACGTTGCCTTCGTTGAACACTGCGACGGCGCGGCTACCGTCCTTGAGCGGCTTGACGATGACGTGGACGCCGCCGGTGTCGCGCACCTGATGCCCCTGCACGCCGAGCGGATCCTGGTCGATCGCGATCACGTCCTTGTTGAGCAGTATCTTTAACGCGTCCGGCTTAATCGTGCGCAGGTCTGTGCCGATCAGCAGCGGTGAGGCCATGATCGACCACAAGCTGAAGTGGCTGCGATATTCGGTATCGGTCATGCCGCCGTTGCCGACCTCGAGCATGTCCGGATCGTTCCAATGGCCCGGACTGGCATAGCGGTCCAGCACCACGTTCTGCTTGAAGATCTTCACCATTGAGGCGTAGGTGTCCTCGATGTCGCCAGTGGTGCGCCACGACTGCGCATCGACCGGTGGTTTGCCCGCCCACATCCAGGGCTTGTTTTCGCCCCATTCGCACAGGCTGTAGAAGATCGGCCGGCCGGTGGCGCGGAGGGCTTCGGCCATGTCGGTGTAGCGCTTCTTCGCGTCCACCTTGTCGTTGTTGCAATTGTCGTATTTGAGGTAGTCGACGTTCCACGACGCAATCGAGGCGGCGTCGTCCTTTTCGTGGCCCAGTCCACCAGGGAATCCACGGTTTTGCTTCCATGGCTCGCAGGTGGACGTGCCGGCGCTGGAGTAGACGCCGAACTTCAGTCCGCGCCCATGAATGTAGTCAGCCAGAGCCTTGATGCCGCTGGGGAAGCGCTGCGGATTGGCTTGCAGTTTGCCTTGCCTGTCGCGTTTCCAATTCGCCCAGCAGTCGTCGATATTGACGTAGCGATAACCGGCGTCGCGCAGGCCCAGGCTGATGAACTTATCGGCGATACCACGAATCATGTTCTCGTTGAATTCCGCCCGGCAGTGGGTGGAGTTCCAATTGTTGAAGCCCATCTGCGGGGTGGCGGCCAGTGCCGTATCAGCGGCGCGCAGGTTGCCGGCGAAGGCAAAGGTGATTCCGCACATCAAGGCGGTACGGGTGATCGTCGACATCGAAACCTTCATCGAAGTTACTCCGTGGTAGGTGTGTCAAGTCCGGATGCATCCGGGAACGGTCGCCTTGGCGAGGGGGTATGTGAAGCACCAGCCTTTACCAGAGCGGCCAGCCTTCAAGTCATTTAATCATACAAAACCGAAGCCGGGACGGATGAGGCTGACTGCGCTTGGGTTCGGCTACCGTCCGCGTTGTTCGCCAAAAGCGGGGTCACGCCAAAAGCGGGGTCAGGTTTGCTTACAGTCGTTTGAATTTGCGTGAGGCGGGCGCTACGCGGGCGGCTGAAGTATTTGTCTTACTATTGGCGTACCGTTGTTGGACGCATAGTTGCGATGGCATGCGCCCGCGCAGGCATGCTCGCAACGGCAGCCAAATCCGTTACGGAGACAGACATGACTCAGCATGACCCGTTCAAAGGCAGACGCGATTTCCTGCGTGCATCTGGCGCGCTGGGGCTGGCGACGATGTTGCCTGGCGCAGTGCGTGCCGCTGGCGCCGATGTCGGGCCCGCGCCGCTGAGCGATGCCAACGTCGCTTCGGCCGTCCCCTTGCCGTCTCGCGCACCGCTGGCGCCGCAGCCTTTCCGGCGGTTGCCTGCAGGGTCCATCCGGCCCGCGGGTTGGTTGCGTCGCCAACTGGAGATCCAGGCATCCGGACTGGGCGGCCACCTGGACGAAACATGGGCCGACGTCGGTCCCAACAGTGGCTGGCTGGGGGGCACGGGTGAATCCTGGGAACGTGGTCCGTATTTTCTGGACGGGCTGCTGCCGCTGGCCTGGCAGCTGGACTCGGCACCGCTGAAGGCAAAGGCGCAAAAATATATCGACTGGACGCTGGAAAACCCCTGGCCCAATGGCATGTTCGGTCCGCGCAGCAACGATGACTGGTGGCCGCGCATGGTCATGCTCAAGGTGCTTACTCAGTACCACGAGCTCACCGGCGATGCGCGGGTGATGCCGTTGATGACTAATTATTTTGTCTACCAGCTGGGCGCATTGCCGGAGCGACCGCTTCGCGACTGGGGTCGCTCGCGCTGGCAGGACGAGCTGCTCTCGGTGCTCTGGCTTTACAACCGCACTGCCGATCCGCGTCTGCTGCAGCTTGCCGCGCTGCTGCATAAGCAGGGCTTCGACTGGCAGGGCATGTTCGCCGATTTCCCGTTCAAGGAGAAAGTCGATGTGGCTGCGCTCAAGGCCAAAGGAGGCGACGAGGTTTTCATGAAGGACCTCGGCCAGCGCGTCCACGGTGTCAACGTTGCCATGGCGCTCAAGTCCTCGCCGGTGTGGTCTCTGGTATCGGGCAGTGCGCAGGATCGTGACGCCGTGCATCACCAGTTGGCGATGCTCGATACCTATCACGGTCTGCCGAACGGGATGTTTTCGGCCGACGAGCATCTGGCTGGCCGCAATCCTTCGCAGGGCACCGAACTGTGCACGGTGGTGGAAACCATGTTTTCGCTGGAGGTGGCGCTGGCTGTCACGGGCGATCCGGCGTTGGCCGATCGGCTGGAGACGATTGCCTACAACGCGCTGCCCGGCACCTTCACCGACGACATGTGGGCGCATCAGTACGACCAGGAGCCGAACCAGGTGGAATCGAGCCTGCATCGGCGGCCATGGACCAGCAATGGTCCAGAGGCCAACCTGTTCGGACTGGAGCCCAACTTTGGCTGCTGCACCGCCAACTTCCATCAGGGCTGGCCCAAGCTGACCCAAAGCCTGTGGATGGCGACGGCGGATGGCGGCATGGCGGCGATGGTGTATGCGCCATGTACCGTGCAGACCTTCGTGAACGGTGTGCCGCTGCGCATCGAGCAAAGCACGGACTATCCGTTTCGTTCGCGCGTCGAGATCGTGTTGCATCCGGCGCGGGCGATCGCGTTTGCGTTGAAACTGCGCATTCCGGGCTGGGCCACCGGATCGACGCTGGCAGTCAATGGCCAGGTTCAGCCATCCGAACCAGGCGGACAATTCTTGACGCTGAACCGTGAGTGGAACCCAGGCGACACAATCGCGTTGACCTTGGCGAGCACGCCGATGACCGTGTCCGGCTTCAACGATTCGGTAAGCGTCCGCGATGGCGCGCTGGTGTTCGCACTGCCGATCACTGAATCTTGGATCAAGTGGCGCCAGCGCGGTTTGACCGCCGACTGGCTGGTCTATCCCGCATCGCGCTGGAACATGGGCCTGCCGGAAAATGCGACCTTTCGCAGAACCCAGCAGCCCGTGGGTCCGGTGCCGTTTTCGCGTCAGCATCCGCCGGTGACACTCAGCGTGGAAGGACGCCCGGTAGCAAGCTGGAAGGCGGAAGAGGGTGCCGCCGACCCGGTGCCACGACGGCCGCAGGCCGATGCCAGCGACGTTCCGGTGATGCTTACCTTGATGCCATATGCGGCGCCCAAGCTTCGCATTACGGCGTTCCCGCTGCTGGCACCAAGTAACAACCCGCGCCCAGAAGACGACCCCGTGAGCTGAGGGTGGTGCCGAGCGGAGATAGAGAGAAATAGAACGAAGATGCCAAGAATAAGTCGCGCTTGTTCGGGCTCAAAAACGGGGCGCGTTACCTGCTGGAAAAGCGAGCGACGATCTATCCGGAGCGGCGCGCAAACGCGTCAATCCTGATCGCATTTGCACGCAGGCACTTTACGCGCAAGGGATTTGGGGTGACCGTGTGTCCCGAGCAGGACGAAGACGACGATGCGTGGGATGGAGCCCATTCAACCGCCGCACTCGCCATTTACGCCAAAGCATCGCAATCCGCCTCGCTGGCGAGCGATGAACAAGGCCGGCCACCCAATCTCCTTGAGCACGCCATGCTCGGCGACTGGGAGGAAGACGCACACCGACGTCACTCATAATTATTTCGATTTATTCGCTGCCTTATCCGGGGTAGGGAACTACGCAACGCTAGAAAGCGGCGATGAAGGTAGGCGAGAAATCAACCGCAAGGACGGACCATCTCATCACCGCGTTTTCCCGCTGACCCAGCGCGTCGACTGGCCGACATTGACCAGGAAGAGCTGCCACTCGCCTGAAGTGCACTGCGCCAATCATCAAGTAAACCCAATTCCGCCGCCCCTCGTCTGATGGATACGAATCCAGTGAACCCGCCCCGTTCTTGCATGTATGACTTCAGACACATTCGCTATTCATAACTAAACACTACTATTAAATGCATACGACGTGCGCGCGCAGGTGAGCAACGTGGATGTGGCCCCGAGCCTACTCAAGAAATTCCAGAAAGAGCTCTCCAGTGGCACGGTGTCACTGGTGTTGCTAGCGGTGCTTGGCCAATCGGACCGACCGATGTATGGCTACCAGATCGCCAAACGGCTGGAAGAGGTTGCAGAGGGTGTATTGGCCGGCAAGCAGAGCGCGCTGTATCCGGTACTGCGCAACCTCGAGTCTGCCGGCCTGCTGGCCAGCGAGGTCGAGCCATCGGTCAGCGGGCCACCACGACGCTATTACCGCATCACCAAAACTGGGCGCGAAGAACTGCGCGCATGGATCGCGGCGTGGATAGCCACCCGCGATTGTGTCGATAACGTTTTGCAAGGAGGGGTGTCATGAACGCGCCACACAGCATCGCCAACTACCTGGACCAACTGCGCACAGCCCTGCATGGCGCCGATCCGGCACTGATCCAGGACGCCCTGTACGACGCTGAGGAACATCTGCGCGCTGAACTGGCAGAAAAGCCCGGCCGCGACGAGGCGACTATGCTGAAAGAGGTGGCCGGCAGCTACGGCGCCCCGGAAGAGGTGGCCGAGATCTACCGCGATCAGGAAATAAGGATCGAGCGCACCATACGTCCACCTCCACAGCCGCCACGGCAGTCGCTGGCGGGACGCTTCTTCGGCGTTGCGGCAGATCCACGGACCTACGCCGCCTTGTTCTACATGCTGCTGGCGTTGGCTACCGGCATCTTTTACTTCACTTGGGCGGTGACCGGGCTGGCGCTATCCGCAGGCCTGTCGATACTGATTGTCGGCCTGCCGTTCATCGTGCTGTTTTTCGGCAGCGTGCGTGTGCTGTCGCTCGTCGAGGGACGGATCGTCGAGGCCATGCTGGGTATGCGCATGCCGCGTCGACCGTTATATCCGACCCAGGGCTTGACCTTGATGCAGCGCATTGGCCACATGTTCACCGATGTGCACACGTGGACCACCCTTGGTTACATGTGCCTGATGCTGCCGCTGGGTATCGCGTATTTCACCCTGGCGGTGAGCTTACTCAGTGTTTCGCTGGCGCTGATCGTCGCGCCGCTGGCCTTTTTGCTTGACGGGCATTTGCTGTCCGGGGTGTACGTCAATCACCAGGTCATGGTTGATTGGGGTTTCGGTGCACACACGCCGACCTGGGGTGACAGCATCGCCATGGGCGTGATCGGCATCGCCCTGCTGTTCACCACACTGCACTTGGCACGCGGCATCGGTCACATACACGGACTGATTGCAAAGCACATGCTGGTGCCACGCACGTTGGGCTGAAGCGCTCAAGCCAAACCAGTTGACTCGGATTGCCCGTCATCTTGGCGAAGGTGTGATTCATTGTGAATTTATCGAAGCCCGAGTCAGCGCGCATGCCGCAACGCTGGCCTGAGTAGCATCTTCTTCTTCCAGTCGCAGGCACGGGACGAGGATGCACCGCAAGAGCGCGTTTGGACTGCTAAACGTCGACAGCCCTCTCCACGGACGCTGAGGAAACCGACATGCAGGTTGGCAATGTCACCTCAATGGCCCGCATGACGGTATCGACTGATGGCGAGGCCCTGCGAGAGTGCCGACGCAAAAGCCAAGCAACCGCAAGATCACGTTCGTCGCGATGAAGCAATAATGCAGCTCAGCCATTGTCACCGGCAGTACTTTTTTTAAGGCGCGACTCGCGTCGGGCTTTTCTTATCCAAGAACACCAGAGACGCAACAAGGGAGACGGAACAGGAGTCGGAGTCGAATGGCACTTACTTAAGCGGGAAGCCTTGTTTTCCGTCATTCCTGCGAAAGCAGGAATCCAGTGACCTCAGCCTTTTCAAGCAGCCAAAGACACTGGATCCCCGCTTTCGCGAGGATGACGGGCTTACGTAAGTGCCATTCGAGTCGGAGTCAACTTCAAGGAAGTGCGCTCCGTGCTTCGTTCCTGTCCACGCACTTCAAGGTGATTCGTTCGGAAGGGCCTTCAGTTAATCGGAAGGCCCTTTTCCCGCCAGCGTCTTACGGGGCGGAAGCTGACCTGCTGTCACTCAAGTCGCCGATAAACGGAATGCCACCGCTTCCGGTGACTTTCGGCAGCACGCCATTCCATTTCTTGACCGCCCTCAGCCGAATGATTTCCGGCGACAAGGTGCTTTGCAGCAGCTTCTGTGCCTGTGACTGACCCTGGGCTTGCGCAACTTCCTGCTGAGCCTGCACCTTGATGCGTGCCAGATCGTATGTGGCCTGTTGCGCGCGTTGCTGAGCAACCTGCTTGGATTCGATTGCCTTGGCGTAGTCAGGACTGAACTGGAAGTTGGTGATGTTAACCCCCTGCACCTGCACCTTGTATTGATTAAGTCCAACGACGATCTGCTTTTGGACCGCGTCACGCACCTCGTCGCGTTTTTCGACCAATGCTTCCGCGTCGTAATGTGCCGCTACCGCCTTGACCGCGTTTGAGACGACCGGCGTAATCACCTTCTCCGTCAACTGATCCTCGCCACCGAGATGCTCGTAAACCCACGCCGCATCGGTCGGATTGATCGCCCAGTTCACTGCCACCTCGGTGGAGACATTCTGCAAATCGCGGCTAGCCGCAGTTTCCTTCGTTTGCGACTTCTGGATTTGCACATTCATGTGCTTGACCGTCTGGGCAAACGGGATCTTCGTATGCAAACCCGGCATCAGCACGGTTTGGTTCACCGAACCGAATGTCATCAGCACGCCGCGGTCACCCGGCCCAACGGAGACAAAGCTCGACCAGACCAGCATCACGATCAAGAGTGCGACTATCAGGATGATTGAGCCATATTTCTGCAGCGATGGCATCTTTTCGGAACTTATCATGGGAGATCACAACTTTGACTAGAGACCTCCCAGCCTAACCGAAGACAAGAGCCCAATGGTGTCAGCAAGAAACTAGGACATGTGACATTAAATGCGGTCGTCCTGTTCTTGCCTCTTTCGGCCGCAGGAGTCCTGGCGTGATCGTCGGGAAGTCCAAGATATTTTCTATATCTGCGCGCTTCAGGACTATCCAATCTATTAGATACCATACGGCCGTCCAGACGGCCGTATGGCTGGAATCAACCTCATGCCGGTGCTAGTCAAAAGCGCAAAAAGAAACGGCCCCGAAGGGCCGCTCTGGTGCACTGGTTTGAAATCGTCTGCTTACTTGATCGAACCCTTCCGGCGGCGCAGGGCCAGGCCACCGAGAGAGAGCAGGCCAAGGCCCATCATGCCAAGTGCGCCCGGCTCAGGTACGCCGATGGGGGAGGTGCTGAATGCAACGTTGTCGAACTCGAACGCGTACGAAGAACTCATAGCCACGACCCTGTCATACGACCCGGTAAGGAAGTTGATGTTCACGTAGCAGCTGCCCAGCGCTCCTTGATTGCCTCCGAAACAATTGCCGGTCCCTGCCGAGTTGGAGACGTCTGTCCCGTCAAAGGAGGTAACTAAACTGTCGCCGCTGTAGAAGGCCAGCGTATTGAAATCGTCAACCGACCCCCACAGCAGGCCGAAGTATCTCTGTTGCGAACCAAAGCTTAGTGTCACGTCAGCGTTCGCAGAACTGCCGGTGGAACCGCTGGTGAGATAGGTGCTCGAATCCGCACCACTGAATGCCGAGTCACCAAACAAGGCACCATTGCCGTTGGACACGAAAGGCGCCGCGTACATACCGCTCGCTGCACCTTGCACCGCTTGGGCGCCAGGGATAAACGTGACCTCGATGCCGGTCGCGGTCGTGCCGCCTGTCGAGCCCAGCGGGAGCGAATCAAAGCTCTCGTAGTGTTGGGCGGTGGTAGGAACGCCGCCGACCGAACTGCTCATGATGACGGTGGCATTCGCCGCAGTGGATGCGCCGAACAGGCCGACCGCAAGCGCGCTCACCGCGAGCAATGTGTGCAGGCGAGGAGCCCGCACTCTGCTGTGTAGTGTCCAATTCATTTTTGATTCCCCTGTCTTTTTTGAGGTAAAGCATCCACGTTGGCTTGCCCGTTGATCAAGCAAGTCTCACTGAAAGAGCACTTTTCATGCCAATAAATAAAGCATTGTTTTTTAACAAAATAAAAGATTTCTACTGTGTAGATTTTCAAATTTTGTAAAGATCATCGACACTTTTCCGGTGTTTAAGATCGGCGCCAGGAGTGCAGAACCGCTATTGAAATCATGGTGTGGCGAGGTGGTTTTTCAAAAGTGAGGCAGTGTATGCCAGCGCGGTTTGCCCCGTCGCAGTGGCTGTGAGCACATCGAATTCCGCTAGAGTTTTCTGAACTCCTCAATTTGCAAACACTCACGACTAGACGATTTGTTTGGCTGTTCCTGATTAGGCGGGTCGCAAGCGGACTGCATTTTGTCTTGGGTTCGACCGTTGCGCGGCGGTTTACGCCGCGAGGCTCGCGGCTGTAGGTGGAGATGACTGCGCAAGGCCGATCGATGCGTCGTCCTGTCGTACCGGACTTTCAGGCGGGCAGAGCGCTTCGACAATTTTCTTGGAGCAATGCGTCGCAATCAGCTCTTCACTCGTGGAACTGAACTTGGCCACGTTCTTCGCCAACGGGAAGGACTCAGCCGCTACCCGCAACTGGACTTTTTCGACAGTTGCCTTCGCTCGCGCGACTGGCCCCTCAAATTTTCCTCACGACCGACGCTTGTGCCCTGTGAAAGATAAAGGCATAGGGTCCCTGGGTTGAGTGCCACTTGCCGTATCCGATCAGGCTCGATATTGGACTCGTAGAGATGGGTCGCTGGACACGGTCTCACCTGAAGCCACATTTGACGCTCTGTGGAGCAGAGATAGCCGGCTGGCCGACTATCGGGGTCGTAGCCCTTCGAACCGCCGGGTGGGGCCGGCAGTACTGGCATTACGGGATTGGGTGGGCTTGGCAATTTGGGTTTGGCTGGTGCAGCCGAGGATGCGATCGTAGCCTGTGGTCCATCCGCCTTTAGCGGAGTTGTGGCTTGAGCGTGTACCCAGTAGGACGAAGTCGTAAGAAGCGCCAGCAACGAAAGGGTCGTCAGCACGCGCAGTGTGGGCTTATCCAGGGCATTCACTCCGCTGCCCCAAATGGCACAGGGTAGGACTAGGCACTTGCGTTCACAAATTTCGCCCGTGTCGAACCCCGCGCTATTTATTCACTGGGTGTCAGAGATCTCATTGACCGCTTGAGCCAGCCTGTCCGCGTTGCCCGAAGCCAGGCAATGGACATAATAGGGTATCGACAGTCAACCGGCGCGAGGTGCCTTGCGCACCTCTACCGTCCGGCGCCAGGCAAACAGACCCAGTACACCTGCACCAAACAACCATAGGAGGCTGGGCTCTGGAACTGAGGCCGAGACGCCGGCAAACTGACTGGAAACGAGTGTGTAGCCTTCGTCGGTCGCCGTAAGCACGGAGAGCCCGTAAGTCAGACCTCCCTGCCAGTCCGGCCCGAAGGCGCCCGGTGTCGTTACCCCGTCGCTCCACAAGCCCACGACGTTGCCATTTTCCAGCGCAAACATGGCACCGAAAATGTCCAGAAAACCACCGTGAAAGGTGTACGGGGGACTTCCCACCGGCGGACACACCAGCGGCGAGCCACTCGCATAGAAAAGGTTGTCATACGAGTTCCCAAAGGCAGTCAGCCAGCTGAAGCTTTTGGGAAGTGTTTCACCGGGAGGCGCCACGCCTGGACTGGTCGCAATCATTCCGGTGATCGATACCTTGCTGAAGCCATCCGAAAAAGCACCGCTGGCCCCGGTGATGTGTTGAGCACCGGCAGGATCGTAATTCGAAAGTGGCGGAGAAATACCACCGTCAGCATCACTTTGGCTAAACGTCGGCTGATAGCTGGTGCTGGCATCGGGATCGGGGGCCAGTGTCAGATCGACGTAGCCACTGCCCGCGGCCCCGCTGAAGTTGATCCTGACCGGGGTGGCTTGGGCATACGGGGCGAGGGCCAACATTGCCAGCATCGCACCGCTCGTCAAAAGTCCAGTTTTAGTCCAGATTCCTTTTGTCGCTTTCATCGTGGCAACCTCCTCGTAGCATTGAACCGCGCCAGCCGATTGTCGGCCTCAGTAATTGCCGTAGAAAAGCATTTCATGTGCCAATGATGCAGGTGATTGTTTTTGCTGAATCTGTTTGAGGATTGGCGGCTTGATCGGCAAACTTCTGTAAAGAACTTCGACATTTTCGACATGGCGAAAACTGAAACGGAAGCATTGAATTGGCTGCTCTTGGGATCGGCCTCGGCTTGCATGGAATTCGCGGGTGCCTGGGCCATCGCACGCTGAACGCATGGCCAAAGTCCTTTACGCCCGACGTGAGGGTCATGGCTTCCAAGGCGCGCTCGTTGCAGATGCTGGCGAATCGCGATCAGTCTCTCATCGCTGATGCATTCTCGAGGGACGTTTATCAGGCCCGCTGCTCAACAATGGCGTATTTCCATCGCGATGAGTGGGTGTGGTGTCACCAATGGCGCCGCAAAGTCCAGGTTGGCGTGCACGCTGGACCTTTGGTGAAGTTCGGGCATCCCGACCATCGAGGCTCGTATCGCGTCTAGCTCGATGTGTCGATACGCGAGCAGGTAGCAATACTCAGGGAATCTCCATGCGAGCTTGTCGAGGCATGTGCGGGGCCGGGAGTGGGAAACCTGTGTCTGCGAACCTAGCTGTGAATGACGTCGGCGAGACGAGGTGCCGAGCGCAATTGAAGGAAGGGTCTCAAGGTCGTTTAAGTTCCTCCGACCAGCTAGATCCAGAGCTGAGATGATATTGTCGGACCAATAGGACAGGTCATCGGAGTGGTCATGCGAAACAACCGGTTTACACGCACCGGCCCGGTCTTTGTGGTCTTGTTGATTCTGTGCTTGCTATGGACGGCGACGTGCGCTGCAAACACGCCGGGCTCAGGCGCGCCGGACTGGGAAAACCTCCAGGTGCAGGGGCGCGAGCGGCAGCCGGGGCATGCTCAGTTGGTACCCTATGCCACCAGCGAACAGGCGCTGGCGGCCGACACGATCGATCCGTTTCCCAGCTCGCCTTGGTACCAATCGCTGGGTGGCTCGTGGACGTTCCACTGGTCGCCGCAGCCATCCGACGTGCCGGCCGGGTTTCAGTCCGTGGCCTTCGACGACACCGGATGGAAGTCCATCGCGGTGCCAGGAAATTGGCAAACGCAGGGCTTCGGCACGCCGGTTTACACGAACTACACTTTTCCGTTCAAGGTCGATCCGCCGCGGGTGATGGGGACGCCGCCGGCGGCATACACCAATCATGACGCACGCAACCCGACCGGCGTATACCGACGCTGGTTTGCCCTACCTGATAACTGGCATGGCCGCCATGTGCTGCTGAATTTCGATGGCGTGGATTCGGCCTTCCATCTCTGGATCAACGGGCAGGCTGCGGGATACGCCCAGGGCAGCCGCACCCCGGCGGAGTTCGATGTCACCCGCTTTCTGCATCCGGGGCGCAACCTGATCGCGGTGGAGGTCTACCGCTACAGCGACGGCAGCTATCTGGAAGATCAGGACATGTGGCGGCTCAGCGGCATCTTTCGCCACGTGTATATGTGGTCGCGCGCTGACCTTCACGTGCAGGATCTGCAGGTTCGCACGCCGCTGGACGCAGCCTTCGTCAACGCGCGACTGCAGCTGGAACTCACCGTGGATAACGCGGGCGCGGCGTCGCGGGGCGGCTCGGTGCAGACGCAGCTGATCGCACCGGATCGCCACATCGTGGGCGAATGGACCAAGCCCGTGCCTGCGCTGGCGGCTGGACAGTCGGCCACGCTAAAGGTGGATGAAGCGATCGATCACCCTGCGCTGTGGACGGCCGAGACACCGTCGCTCTATACGTTGCTACTGACGACGAAAGATCGACAGGGCCATACGATCGAGGTGGAGCGAACGCGCGTGGGTTTCCGCGACGTGCGCATTGCGGGCGGCCAACTGCGCGTCAACGGCCGGCCGATCCTGATCAAGGGCGTGAATCGCCATGAGCACGATCCGTCGACCGGGCATTTCGTGTCGCGCGAACGCATGCTGCAGGACGTGTTGCTGATGAAGCGAAACAACATCAACGCGGTGCGCACCAGCCATTACCCGAATGATCCGATGTGGTATCGGCTGGCCGATCAGTACGGGCTGTATGTATTCGACGAAGCGAACGTCGAATCGCATGGGTTGTATGACACCTGGGGAGGCAACTCGACGCCGACCGCGTCCGATCCGACCTGGCTGCCGACGCTGATGGATCGCGAGCGACGCATGGTTGCACGCGATCGCAACCATCCCAGCGTGATCGTCTGGTCGATGGGCAACGAGTCGCAGAACGGGCCAAATTTTTATGCGGTCTATCATTGGCTGCACCAGATCGACCCGACCCGGCCGGTGCACTGGAACCCGGCCGGCACGGATAGCGACACCGATATCCTGGCGCCGATGTATCCGACGCTGGAGGAAATGAAAACGCTGGTGGCCGGCGACAGGACGCGGCCGCTGATCCTGTGCGAGTACGCGCATTCCATGGGCAATATCAGTGGCGACCTGATCGATTATTGGCAACTGATACGCGCCAACCCGACCATGCAGGGCGGCTTCATCTGGGATTTCGTGGACCAGGGCTTGTGGAAGCAGGGGCCGAATGGCAAGCGCTTCTTTGCCTACGGCGGCGACTTCGGCGACCAGCCTAACGATGGCAATTTTAACATCAACGGTATCGTGGGTCCGGATCGCAAGCCGCACCCGATGCTGGCTCAGGTGCGCAAGACCTACCAGTCGATCCACGTGCAGCCGGCCGATGCGGGAGCAGGGCGGTTCCGGGTCAGCAACGAGTACGCATTCACGTCACTGGACCGCTACCAATTGCATTGGCAACTCGATCGCGACGGAATCAAGGTGGCCTCAGGTGACCAGGCAATGCCGGCGGTCGCGCCCGGGCGCACCAACGTCATCACGCTCCCGGCGCTTGCCCGGCAGCATCGCGAAGACACCCACGAATACGCGGTGACGCTCTCCTTTGGACTGCGCGCCGCCACGTCGTGGGCGAAGGCCGGGTATGTGGTGGCATGGGATCAGTTCGTGCTGCCCAACACCGCCGCCCCGTGGCACACCGCGTCCGTCAACGGCAAGCCGACTGTCGCCCGCGAGGGCAGCGGGTATCGCATCTCGGGCAAGGACTTCACGCTGGACATTGACGGCGCAACCGCTGCCATCAGCCATTACGTCAGCCATGGGCATGCCTTGTTGAAGGGGCCGATTCGCCCGAACTTCTGGCGCGCACCAAACGACAATCAGTACCGCAACCATTTCGAGGAGCGCCTCGGCGCGTGGAAAGATGCGTCGGCGAACGCGCACGTGCTTTTAATCACGTCGGGCCACGCGGCGGACGGTCGCGCACAGGTCGATGCCACGCTTGCGCTGCCAGTGGGCGCAAGCCGCTATCGGGTTCGCTATCTGGTGGACGCAGCTGGCGCCGTGACCATGCAGGTGCATTTCGCGCCGGGCGAGGAACACCTTCCCGACTTGCCCCGGCTGGGCGTGATCATGGAGCTTCCCGGAACGATGCAATCGGTGGCGTGGTACGGACGTGGGCCCGGCGAGAACTATATCGATCGCGCGAGCGGCTCATCGATCGGGATCTATCACCGCACCGTCGATGGCTTGGGCGTTAACTACATCCGCCCGCAGCAGAATGGAAACCGCAGCGACGTGCGCTGGTTCAGCATCACCGACGCCAGCGGCCGCGGGTTGCGGTTCGAGAGCGAGTCCGGCGCGCCGATGCAATTCACCGCCAGGAACTACACCATGGAGGATCTGGCCAAGGCGCATCATCCTTACGATCTGCCGCATCGCGACGCAGTGCAATTGCTGATGGACAACCGCCAGATGGGGCTGGGTGCCCGCGATACCTGGGGCGCGCAGGTGTTGCCGCGCTACACGATCCCTGCGAAGCCTTACAGCTACACGCTGGATATCGTGCCCGTGAATGCATCGCCTCGCTCTGCGGAATGATGAGCTGACCGAGCCAGAGTTCCTTCAAGGGCGAATTCAGGCAGTCAGAGACGTGACGCCGTGTTGAATGTCTCTGCCTTCTTGCTGCTCATCATGTAGGGAGCCCCTTGCTGTGCAGCGTGTCGAATAGTTGCGGCCGAGTTCGCCGGCCGGGCAGCTCAACTGCGAACAGCAGGCTTGCCAGTTCGGGTACTACTGATAGCGAGGTCCGGTCCATGCCCCGTGCGACAGCTGGAATCCAGTAACTTGTCGAGCCCGTAGGCATTGCATCCCCGCGTTCGCGGGAATGACGAGTCCAGGCAAGTGACATTCGTGAAGCGTCACTTGGTAAAAACGGTGCTGGCTTTTCTCAGCGGCCTCACGCTCCCGATTGTCGCTGCTAGCACTTCAAGCTGCTGGTGAAGTAGTCGCTGCCTGACTAGTTCTTGTTGCTGTGTTGGCGCGGAAGGAAGTCAGGTCGACGGGCGAGCGAGTGATTTTGGCGAGATGGACGCTCAGCGGATGTTTTGCTGAAGGTGATGTCGGAAAGTCCTCAGGCGCTCCGCTTTCCGCTACCCGCCGCTGCGTGAGGTTCACCGGGCTCAGTGCGAACCCACACTTGAGGAAGCCGATGGTGTCGACGACTCGTCGGCTGCACGCTTTGGCGTGTCGAGCGGGCACCAGGTCTTGAGGCGCTTTCCTGCACGGAACAGATCGATGCATACGCGCATCTCCGCCTTGAAGGCCAGGTCAGGCGTGTTTACCGGGCAGCCGTACAACAGCGGTTTGTCGGCCTTGTATTCGGCGATGCAGGTCGACAGTGGCAGCGACTTGGCCGGTTGCGGATCGTCGGCCAGCGGCGGCGGCGGAAGGTTGAGGCGCTCGTCGCCATCCTTCGGCGAAGGGGGCAGGGGAGGCACGCCGCATAGCGCGTCGGAAGCAGCACTGGGCTTTTTGGGATCGCAGAGGCTTTTGGTCATTTCCTTGATGGCATCACCTATATGACGACCCAGCGCACCGCCGGCCGTCTCGTTCGGTGGCGGGAAATATTTTTCAAAGCGGGTGGCCTTGTAGTGCATCCGGTTGCGGTCGTGGTGCATGATCTGACGATCATCCGCGGGCTTGGCTGGCTTCGCGATCGCTGTTGCCGAAACGCCTGCCGTCGTGGGCGGTAGACGAATCGAGCCATCTTTGGCATACAAACGGATGGCGGACGGCATGGCCACGGAGGCCGCCGGCGCGGGCGTCGCTCTATGATCCTGCACCACCATTGCGTCACGACGTGGCTTCTCGTGCGTCACCGGGCGAACCCGTGAGGTCATCACCTGTCGCGGCGGCACAATCTTTGGCAGCGCGAGTGGCGCAGGCGGCGGTGCGGCATGCGGCGTGCTGGATTGATCGATCAGGCGCACGATCAGCAACTGATCGACAGGCGCCACCATAATATGCAACGGCTTGGGCTGCATCGTGTACCAAAGCACCAGCGCGAACAGCGCGTGCAGTACCAATACCAAGGCGAGCGCGAGCACCAGCGCCGGGCGCGTCAGCGGCGGCTGTCGCCAACGCCTGTAACCCAGGGTTTCACGCGTTTTGCCATCGAGTAACGCCAGACCGCGCGTACGATCCCCTTGCTGTTGATGTCGGATCTGCCCGGAACGTTCGATGACACTGCCTCATTCAAGCCAATTACCCACACGAAACCCGCACATGCCGTCAGCGCGAGTTGCGGCCAACAACGGTAGACAGGTTCTTTCATTCCGGGTTCCCCTGATCGGAAACTGGAAAGGAGGTAGTTGCAGGAGATTTGCTCGACTGCTGTCATCCAGACCACGGGATCGCAGATTTTTGAAGGCTTGCTCAACCAACGCCACAGGTGACGATTTCCAGATTTGAGCGAGCACTTGCACGCACCTTCCGTAGAGCGTAAACAGTTTCAAATATCGGCCACAGGGTACGGACGAGACGCCCTGCAGGCAGCTGTGTCAGCCGATTCGTGCGATGAACTCTTTCTGCAGGTCAGGGAGAAACCGGAATGTTTGATCCATCCCAGCATGTGATTTATTCCGTCAACGGCAGGCTTACCGGGCCGGGCGACGCAACGGGTAGTTCCTTGGCGGACATTTCGCGGATCGTGGGCGCGGCGCTTGAATCCGACGATCCAGCGCTGGTTATCCACTTCCACGGTGGCTTGGTAAATCGGGCCGCCGGGGAGGGGATAGCACGCCGCCTCTGCCCTTTGTACGAAGGTGCACCGACGATCTATCCGCTGTTCTTTGTGTGGGAGTCGGGGCTGATCGAATCGATCAAGAACAACCTCCGCGACATTGCCGACGACAAGTTGTTCCAGGAACTGATCAAGAAGGTGGCGCGCTGGGCCCTCAAACAGCTTCCGGCTGGCGCCGCTCTGCGTGGCGCCGGTGGCCAGGTCGACGTCGAGGTGCTCGAAGGCGAGTTCGATGCTTATTTCGCTGGCAAGGGAATAGCACCACTGCCTTCCGTATTCCAGCTCACCGGTGGCACCGCTCCCAAGCTGCGTGGTGCGGAGGCATACGACAGCGAAGCCGGCCTGGCGTTGGATATCCAGTTGGCGTTGGAAGGTGATGATGACTTTCAGGCGGTATTGCAGGACATCCACGGTGATATCAAACCATCCGACGTGGTTTCGCCGAGCTTGAAGGACAACGGTGTGGGGATGGTGGTCAGTTCGATGACCCAGATCTCCCCCTCGAAAGTTGACCAGATCTTCGACATCACGCCCAACACCAAGGGCATTTTTGCCATCGGCAAGGTTGCCGTCTTCATCGCCAGGATCGTGTGGGCGGTCATTCGCCGCTACCAGTCGGGGCGTGACCATGGCCCCTACACGACGATCGTCGAGGAAGTGCTGGCGGCCGCTTATATCGACAAGCTCGGTGGCGTCATCTGGAACCAGATGAAGAAGGACACCGCCGACGCATTCGTGGACGCCGACATGAGCGTCGGCGCAGCACTTCTCGCCGCCATCAAGGCAGAGCAGATCCGGGCTGGCAAGACGTTCAAACGCATCGTCCTGATCGGGCATTCCACGGGGGCGGTGTACATTGCGAACCTGATCGACAGCAGCGCGAAGATCCTGCCTGACGCAAAGTTCGAAGTCGTCTTCCTGGCGCCTGCAATTACCTATGCCCGGTTGGCACAAACGCTGCAGGACAATGCACACCGCATCGTTCAATGTCGGCGTTTCGCGATGCATGACGACGTGGAAGCCCAGGATGTGTTGGTACCGGTCATCTACCCGCGTTCGCTGCTCTACTTGGTTTCGGGCGTCCTTGAATTCTCCGATGGCGACGCGCCGTTGCGCGTCCCCGATACGCCTGTGGTGGGCATGGAGCGCTTTCGCTTGCACCCAAAGACGTTTACCCCTGAGCAGTTTCCGGAGATCGAATCCGTGGAAGCTTTTCTCGCCAAGTTCAGCAATGGCTCGGTATGGTCGGTGACCGATCAGGCCTCGTTGGATGGCCTGCGCAGCATCTCCCGCAAACATGGCGACTTCGATGACGATCCGGATACCGTGAATTCCTTGGTCCGGATTCTCAGCGGGGGATTTTGATCATGCTTCGGCAGGATGATTACGCCATCCTGGTAGGTGTTGCCGATTACCCCGGCGCGGGCTTCGCCCATCTGGAGGGCCCTCCAAACGATGTGGTGCTTCTTCGCAAATGGCTGACCGCTGAAGACGGGGGCGACATGCCGGAGGCGAACGTGCGCGAGATCGTATCGCCCCAGCCGGCCCCTGAGCCCAGACCAACCCGTTATCCGCCCACCAAGGAGGATGTCTGGGACGTGCTTGGCAGCATCGTTTTCGACGCCAGTCAGCGAATTATCCAGCGGCTGGACAGCCGCCTGTACCTGCTGTTTTCCGGTCATGGATTTTCCAACTTCAGCGAGGACCTCAACCATGCCTCGCTCTACACGGCCAATGGTCATCGCAATGCGCCTTTCAACGTGTGCGGTACGAAGATGGCGGCGTGGTGCGCCAATGCGGCAGCGTTTGGCGAAATCATTTTGGTCATGGACTGTTGCCGGGACCAGGAAATATCAGCGCTTGCCGACGAGCCTGAATTCCGCAGGACCTACGATTCGAAATCCAAGGGTGTAAAGCGACTGGAAGTTTATGCCGTTCCCTACGATGGCAAGGCACAGGAGCGGTCCTTCAAGGTAGAAGATGAAAGGAAGGTACACGGCATCCTGACCTACGCCTTCGTGCGTGCGTTGCAATGCGCGCCCCTGATCGACGGCAAACGCACCTCCTACGCAGTGAAGACGTTCCTTGAAGGCGGCTGGGGGTCGATCGTCGGCGCGGATCGCGTCGAGGCACCCGAGTTCGTCCTGCCAAAGCGCGGGGATATCGTTTTCTCCGTCTCGGAGCCGCGCTCGCTTCCCGTGCACCTGGTCTTTTCGCCGCCGCTCGCGGAGACGGCCCGTCTTTCCGTACGCGACGGCAGCCAGGTATCGGTATTGGAAGTGCAGCTCGATCCCGTAGCGAAGCAGTCTGTCGTCCAGCACGTGGTCACCGGAGTCTTCGAACAGCCGACAGCCTTCGACGGAACAGGGGTTTCCCTGCAGCTGAAGGCCGGGATCTATGAGGCGATGCTGACGCGTGCCGGCAAGCCGGACGTTTCGACCTTCGTCAGTTCACTGGGGGATCAGGATGCCATCCTCCAACTCTGAACTTCAGGTCGAAAGCAGCGACGCGCTGGCCATCGTCGAGATAGCCGACGCGAGTTACCGGCTACTCGAGCAGGCTACTGGCGCGATCGCCAAATCGGTGCCACCGGGCTTGTACGTTGTTCGCGCCAAGTACATCGATCACGTCGACGAAAGAGTCGTGCGGCACGGCGAAACCACCACGAAAGTTCACTTCGACGCCACGCCCTATGCGGTGGTGAGGAATTTTGCGAGCAGCGAAGAAGCACGGTTGCCTGAAAAAATCAGGACATCGCGAGGCAGTGCCCCGGTCGACAGCTGGATCACCATTGCGGTCAAGAGAATCGCATCAGGAGTGCAAGGTGGTGCGCAGGGTCCAACCTGTGGAGCGGTCGATTTTCAGGTATGCGACCTGTTTGGAAGGATCCTGCATGGCTTCAACAACGACGACGCCGATGCACCTCCTGACGAAGCGGACATCGATGCCGCCGACGTGGCCAGCGCCAAAGTGGATGCGGGTTGGTACACGCTCGCCATACCCTCGGCGGGAGGGCTCCGCATCCTGCTTCCGCTGTACGTTTCCGATCGCATGTCACCTACGATCTTCATCGAGACCCGAAACGTCGGTGATACACCGTTGATCGACCTGGACCGGCTGATCGTCAGCTACGATGTCAACGAGTGGGGAATCTACGCCGACCCCGCGCGACTTCAATGCGTCTCGATGGCCCGTCGATCCCTGGAACTCGGCCGGAATCTGCTGGCCGGTCCGCTCATGGATATCCTCTTCGAGAAGAAATTTGCCGACCCGATGCTCGGCTTGCTCGGCCTCCAATTGCTGCTTCTTTCCCGGGAGGCTCCGCCGGGCAAGGACTCTGACATGTTTGTCGTCGTCATGACCAACCTCGCCTCCATCCTCGGTTCGGCCCGTCATCCAGACCTGGTGCTCGCGCGTGAGCACGCCAGGAGTATCGGCTGGGTCGTTCCACCCATGAGTGGCGACGACGAACCGCTGGAGGCACCACCCCTGTTGCGTGCAAACTGGAGCTTCATGTCAACCGATCATGCACGCAGCAAGGAACTCCTGGTAAAGGGTTCAGTGCTGGAGCGGGTGGGACAATCATTGATGCGTGCGGGTGTGTGGGTGGTCTGGAAACCACCGGCGGACGAAAGCGCACTTTGTTCCGTGCCGACTGTCGGGACGCCGGTCGCGCGCCGATCGCGCGCTCCCGACGCGATCCTCACAGACATCGTCCGCATGCTTGGCGCGAATGAACTGTTACGCGACGCGATCGACAACGAAATGCTTGCCGATCGTAAAATTGGTACGGTACTTGTTCGCGCAGTCGCCAAGACGGCCTTGCACCTGGTCGGCGAGGGCAGTGGTGAATACAAGCCGATCGCTTCCGGCTACTCGAGTCGCCTTGCCAGGTCCCTGGCGTTGCCGCTTCCCCTGGTTGCTCGCTCGATGTCCGAACTGCGAGCGTGGCTGGAAGAACGCCAGCAGTTGACCGAGCTCAAGCCTGAAGACATCCAGATGAGCGAGGCGGGATTTGAGATAGTCCAGCAGGATCACGAGACAAGGTAATCTGAAGCTGATCGGGTCGGCGCAGCTTACAGAAAGGGTCCGGGTGGAGCATACCTGTGGACGTAGTGACCCAGGCACGTTCAAACGGCTGCCGTAACTGGATCAGGCCGCGTGTCGCCGGCGCTCTTGGCATGCGACGGGTAATGTGCTGGCCCGACACGGCGCCGGGTTGGCGAACCTTGTCGCGCCCGACCCCGTCGCGGAAACCCTCCCGGGTCGTGCCATCGCCGCCCGCTAGCGAGCTCGCTCCAGGCGGGTCGCGGGCAACCAGAATTCGATGACGTCCGGGTCGCCGTGCAGGCGTATCGGCAACGGCAGCGCCCGTGGCGTCCAGCCCTGGAACGCCGGTTGGGCCGCCAGCCACCGAGCCAGCGCACGAGCGCACATCGGTGCCTGTTCGCTGTAGCTGCTGTAGAGAAATACCGGTTTGTCCCAGGCCGCTGGCGCGCTGTGACCCGAGCGGCTGGCACTGGTGACCACATTCTCGATGCCGGGAGTGGCTAGCCCGAAGCCAGCGAATTGCCGCAACAAACCGGCCGCTGGCGCACGCTGCTTTTCGCTGTAGATCTGCACGTAGACCATCAAGTGCTGTGGCTGGTCGGTAGTCGCGCCACTGCACGCCTCAATGGCGGTGTCGGTCAACGCCGCCTGGGACGGCTGTGGTGTGTCCGCTGACGGCATGGTCGTCGACACCTGTGGCAACGGCGCTGCCGAGATCGGCGCTGGCGGCGGTGGTCCGGCGGCTGCGGAGGGGCGTTCTGCCGGAACTGGCTGTTCGGATGTCGGCGTCGATACGCTGGCGACGGGCGCCACGACGTCCGCCGGAGCGGCGCCGACCAGTATGGGTCCGCTCGCGTCGGTCGCGCCCGCGGCGTACTCGCCGGACGGCGAGCCAAGCACATCCGGCAGCGCCAAAGGGATGGCGTTGCGATAGTCCTGCATCGCCTTTTGCCAGCTTGTCGGCTCCGTCACCGCGCCACGCAGCGCGGAATAGTCGGCCAGACAGCGATCGACCAGTGCGATACCGGGGGCGAGCTGGCCGCACGCCCGGTTCAGCGTATCCGCCAGCTGATTCATGGTGTGCGTCATGCCTTCGGAGTCGCGCACGTCGTCATAGCGGCGCATGAGCGAGTACAACTTGCGGTGCATCGCAGGGCCGTAGCCGAGACCGGCATCGAGATCGGTTTGCACGGCGTCGGCAGCACTCTGCTCCACCTCCATGTCGCGTCCGCTGCTGAGCCGTTGGGCCTGGTGGGTGTCCCACGCCTGCCAGCTGGTCAGCAACACGGTAGCCAGGGCACCCAGGCTTAGCGACGCGCCGATGGTGGCACCCATGCGCTGACGCCGGGTCATGATGTTGGGCTGGTCGTCACTGGATACCGCGTTGGCTCGCACCGTCGTGCCGCTGCTGGCCAGGCCGGGCAGTATGTCCAGCAGGTGCGCGTCGATGGGGAGGCCAAGCACTTCGCCCAGTTGGCAATAACTTTCCCATTGTGATTCGTCAAAGAACTGCTGCGCCGTGCTTTGCTGTGGAAAGTCGCGGTGGCGGTCGGCGTAGCCGGCGACATCGAGCGGCAGCTCGCAATACAACCGCGGTTTGACCACCAGCAGGCAACCGCTGGCACCGCTGGGATAGCTGATGCGCGCCAGCAGCAGATGCTGGTTGCCGGGACTGGGCATGATGCTGTCGGGGGTGCCGAAGCGCGCGCGCAGCTCCGCGGCCAGTCCGGTAGGCATGCTGTCGGGATCGATGAAGTCGATGCCGGTGTCCAAGTCGATGCGTGCCTTGCGGGTGAGGTTTTCCACGTCGGTGAACACATAATTCGGATCCGCGCCGCAGTCGGCCAGCACGATCAGCCTCAGCTCGCGCTTGAGCAGGCTATAGACCGCGGTATTGTCGAAGTGTCCACCATCGGACAGATACCACACCGGACTGCGCACACCCGGAAAGCGCGCCAGCATTTCCTGCAGCGCGGCGCGCGATTTGCCCAGCCGCGACCACCAGAATCGCGGCGGGTTAAGCCGGTTATGCCACCAGTAGCCGAGCCGGAAGCCGCTCAGGAAAAACAGCGCCGAGATGCCGGTGCGCGTCAGCGAGCCCATGCCGGACCCCGCGGCTGCGCCAGAAATCGCGATCCATTCGGACAGGCTGCTGCGTGTCAGCGGGTTGTCGGCGCCGGCATGGAACAGCGGCGGTTGGGCGCCGGTTTCCAGCCCGAGCGAACTGACCGTCAGGTACACGCCCTTGCGGTCAGCATTGTAGGTATCGGTGCGGTCATCGATGGTCTGGTTGATGCAGCAGTTGATCAGGTGAATCGGTCCGCCATAGTTGTGCGGCGAGTACGCGGGCAGCGCGACGTCATCGCCTTCCAGCAGCTCGGTGAGCTTCCGCACCGCATCGGCATTGTCGCGGGTCTTCGGATTCAGCGGCGACAGCGGAAAGCGAGCCGGCCCAGACGCGTTTTCCGCGCCTTCGTGGTTGCCCACCGACACGTAGGTGCGCGCGATGCGCGAGCGGTAGAAGGCATGCAGGGACGATCGGTTGATCATTTGCAGGTTGCTGCCGGTCAGCACCACATAGGCCAGGCTGGGAATCGCCACAGTCAGCCAGCGCAGCCAGTTATCGGCGGCGGGCGGGTGGTTGATACCTGGCGCCAGCACGGCCAGCCAGTGCATCCAGCTGTTCAGCGCCGACAGCCGCGCGACGAAGACGAAGTACTGCAGTGCGCTAAGCCAGAACAGCGCCAGCAGCACGAGCAGCAACAAGCCGCACAGATTCGCCAGCAGCTTGAGCGGTAGCTGTGACAGCCGGTTCTTGTGGTCGCGCGGCTGCAGCAGCGGAAGAGCGAACCGCGCCACGCCGATCAGCATCGCGGCAAGCCCGGCAGTGGTCAGCACCGAGCTATGACGGAACGTGGCGCCGATCTGGTCGGCGAGGAACCAGCTGAGCAGATCCGCCGCGCCCAGCAGAAACAGCAGGGTAAGATATTTCAGCGACGTGCTCAGCGCGATTGTATAGTGCACCCGATCTTGTGCCGGATGCGACGGGCGCAGCAACAACCACAGGCGTGACAGCGGTACCGCCAGCAGGATGCCGCCGATCACCGCCATGGTGACCTTGCCATGACCGGCCATCGTCGTGCTCCACAGCGGACTCAACAGATAGACGGCCATTACCGAGGTGGATGTGCAGATCGTGAGATCACTCCATGCCGACCAGTCCTCGGCATCGCGTGACCACCAGTAGGCAAAAGCCATGAAGATGACGATCCAGCCAGCCAGGGGCATGGCTACCCACCAAAGCGTGCTGGTCAGCAGCGGAGCTGACACGGCCTGCCAGTGGAAACCCAGCAGGTGCGGCAACGTAATCAGGCATGAGAGCAGCAGGATCAGCGTGGTGATCTCGAACTGCGTGGCGACGAATCCGCGCAACTGGCCAGCCCAGGTCTGCAGCAGATCGCGCGGACCGGAAGGAATCAGGTAGCGGCCATTGCTGCGCAGCCACCACAGCAGTAACGAGCGGTCGTCGGCCAGGCCCCGCTCGACCTCGCGGGCCTTGGATCCAGCGCCGAACAGACGTCCAAACGCGGCTCCGGCATAGCCCCCTCCGGAGACGGTCGAGAGGTAGTCAAAACGGTGCAGCACGCCATTTTTCGCCAGTACCCGCAGCAGGCCCAGGCAGAACGTCGCGCTGCGCACGCCCCCGCCGGATAATGCCAGCCCGATCGGCGGCTGCGCGGGATCGACTCCGCTGAGTTTGCGGCGCCTGGCCAATGCCTGGCTCTCGTGTTCGGGAATGTCGTAATGCTGCGGGTGCGCTTGCGTCGTCTGATCCATGATCGGTCTCCCCAGCACGGATAAATCAAAACAGCGGGTATGAAGCGATCTTTTTATCCGCCGGTTGGGTCGGGTTGGCAAGTGCCGGCCCACACAAAGAGTGTGGGCACTGTTTCGTCGCCTGGGTCATGCTCGCGCTGTGAATGAATCGCTCGCGGAAGATGGCCGATAACATCGTGCAGAAACTCTGGGGCAACAGCGAGGTTTAGCCCAGACCGGTTTGCGCGAGGTCTGTTGCCCGCTTCCGCGAATCCGCGAATTGGCGAAACCGGAGCGAAGCAAGTGAAATGCCTGCCCGAAGAGGGGTGCGTCGACTGACCTTGCCTTGGGTGATCTGTAGCAGATCCCCGGAACATTCCAGGTGAGCCTGGTGAGGCATGGTAGTGACGAGGGCTGGGCCGCCAGCGCCTGTGCGCCTGGCTGTGGACATTGCGTACGCATGAGAGGCGCAGTGCGCGCATGATGCGGCCATTTCTCACGGGTTACGAAGCCAGAGGAGACCACACCATGCGCGCGATTGGAGTATGGCAAAAGTGGCTGCGAGGCGCACTGGATTCGATGCGTGGGTCGCGCCGCCGCATGCTGTTGCGCGCTGTCGCGGCGCCGATACAGGTAGCCGGCTGACGCTGATTGATCGGCTCGCGAGGGGCCGCACGCCGGGCGTGTGCGCGCGACCGTGGAGGCGACGGACCGTCTGCCGGCAATCGCGAAGCGCACGCCGGGCGTCACTTTTGATGCACCGGGATGAAGCAGTAAATTGCACTTGGCAAGCGACCAGTAATCTTCATTGACTGGTGATCAAAAGTCCGATCTCGGCCGGGATTTACTCCGTGAAGCATTTCTGTAGGGTGGGCGCGTCTTACCCAAGAGATCCGCGGACACCTCCAACAGCAGCAGGTGTCGGGGGCGAATCGTTCCCGTACAGGCTGAGGTCACAACCGGTCGATTCGCTGCGGCGCAGCCGGTGGCACACCGGCCGCGACGCTCGCATCGACACCTATACGTCTGTCAGGGTGCTGGCGCGTTTATCGCGTGATGTGCCTTTGCGCGTTCTGGAACAACAGCACGCAAAGGCCTCACGGCTGCCCGCCTGCGCGTATCGTAGCTTGGTTGATCGCGCGAACTTTGGCTTCGTCCACCTTTTCGATCTTGCGATCGTAAGTGAACAACCCGTTGTGCTCGCCTTCGACATCGGTGATCTGGGTGTAGACGCTGCCGGATACGCCAATCGCCGGGCCCTTGTCGCGCAGCACGGCGGTGTTGGCCACGTAGCCCATGTTGAGCGCGGCTTTGTCTTTTACATCGCCATAGGGGTTGATGGGTGTGTTGGGCCAGACGTGGCCGGGAATGCCCAGAGTCAGACCGCCGTGCTCGCCGTCCATGGAGGCGCGTGTGGCGTCCGGATGGGGCAGACCAGGGCCCTGGTAGTCGTGGATGTCGTAAACATCGCCGGCGTGCGGATCACCCTTGGTGTCGCAGCAGTTGGCGCCGCTGCGCGCATCGACGAGGCGCGAGGGATCGAGTTGCTTGATCTGCGTCGCCAGTTCGGCGGCCGCCGGGATGCTCCACTGGCCCCAGCCTTCGTTGAACGGAATCCAGCCGATGATCGAGGTTTCGCCCTTCAGTTGCTGGACGATGTCCGAGACCTCGGTGCGAAATCCCGCCTTGTCGGCATCGCTGAGTTTGTCGTTGTGGCCGTTCGGCAGCGCCGGCATGTCCTGCCACACCATCAAGCCGATGCGGTCGGCCCAGTAGTACCAGCGCGCAGGCTCCACCTTGATGTGCTTGCGGATGGTGTTGAAGCCCAGGTCGTGGGTCTTCTGTATGTCGAACTTGAGCGCTGCGTCGGTGGGCGCGGTGTAGATGCCGTCGGGCCAGTAGCCCTGGTCCAGCGTCGCCAACAGGAAGGTCGGCTTGCCGTTCAGCACGATGCGGTTGAGTCCACCCACTTTCTTGATGCCGATGGTGCGCAGGCCGGCATAGCTGGTGACTTTGTCTCGCTGGTTGCCTTGCGCAAGCGTGGCCTTGAAGGTGTACAGGAAAGGATCCTTCGGGCTCCACAGGTGCGGATGCGCGATCGCCAGATGCAGCGGTTGGTTGGTCGCTCCGCTGGCCTGGCCTACCGGCCTGCCGTCCGCATAGGCGGTGACTTGCAGCGTGGCGTTTTTTTCGTTGGTGCCTTGCAGCTTTGAGGTCACCGTGAAGGCATCCAGGCTACCTGCTGGCGTAAAGGTCAGTTGCGCCAGGCTGGTGGCCGGCACCGGCTCCAGCCACACCGACTGCCAGATGCCTGAGGCCGCGGTGTAAAAGATGCCCTCGGGTTTCAGCCGTTGCTTGCCGACCATCACGTTGGCGTCATCTACCGGCGCATGCACGGCGACGACGATTTCCTGCGCGCCGCTGGAGCGAAGCTCGGGCGTGATGTCCGCGCCGAAAGACGTATAGCCGCCCACGTGGCGCGCCACTTCCTTGCCGTTGACATACACCGTGGCGTCCTGGGCCACCGCGCCGAAGTTCAGCCGCACGTGCTGGCCGTGCGCGGTGAAGGCCGCGGGGACGTTCACCAGTCGGCGGTAGTACATGAAGTCCGCATGCTTCTGCACGCCCGAGAGCACCGATTCGATCGGGTAGGGCACCAGCACCTGATCCTTGAGCTTATGGTCGAACGGCGGCGCGGTGTGGCCGTCGCTGGCCGTGTATTGCCACAGTCCGTTAAGGCTCATCCATTGGGGATGCTCAAGCGACGGGCGCGCCAATTGCGGGCGCGGATACTCAGGTAACGCGTTGCTGGGCGACACCTCGGCTGTCCATGGCGTCGCCAAAGGCGCCACTTTGCCGTTCCACACAGCGGTTTGTGTCGTCGCCGCCAGCGCCATTGGCGCCATTCCCATCACCGCGACCATGCCCATCCAGGCGCTCGCGCGCCGTAACTTGGTGTTGCGCGTCATTCGGTATTCCTTAGTCAGACTCGAAAACAAAACAAAAAAGGTGCCGGGTTGATCAGGCCAGTAGCGACCCGATGCGCGACCGTCGATGAGCGGGTCGGATGCCCGTAAAGCGTCGAGTTCCGGTCTCGACGGTGCCGCGAAACTCGTCCCGACCTCATGTGCGTTGCCGCTGGAGGCGGGTGAGATTGGCCGTCAGGCCGTCGTCGAACGTAGTGCCATGCCGCGAACGCCGATCAGATGAAGGGTGGTGGCTTCCGTCCCCCTTCGTGTGGAGAACGGAAGCCCCCGGTCCGTCTGGCTATTCGACGATATTCGCCCTCACGTGGTACACGCGCCCGCCCCAACCGTCATTGGGGAACGCGTCAGACACCTTGAGGTAGACCGGCTTCGAACCACCCGCGCCGGAGCCGAGGTATGGCGTCAGGTCGATGGTCTGGTCGCCCTTGTTCGAGCCGTCGGTGACCGGCTGATATTCCTGCAGCACGGTCGTCCAGTGCTGCCCATCGGAACTGGCCTGCACCAGGTATTCGGCGTCGATGGTCAGGGTGACGTGCGCCGAGGTGGTATCGGACGGGAACGGGAAGCGATAGGTAAAGTGGGCGTTGCCATCGGCAAACCGGTTCTGCACGCCATTACTCTGTGAGCCATCGGCATCCCACAGCCACGGGTTCTCGTCGACCGTTCCGGTGTCGAAGTCGATCGCATGCGCGACCAGCACATCAGCCTGGGCGCTGAAGTGGAGTCCGGCCGCCATCACGTGGGCGGTGACCGCGTGGTGTCCGTCGGTGGCCAGGCTCGGTACGGTGAGTTTCAGCGCAATGGTGCCGCTGACCGGGAACGCGGTGCCGTGAGGGCGCAGACGCAACTGGGTCGCGCGCGGCGATACATCCCATCCGGCAGGCACGTCGATTGATGCAAGTACATGCAACGGAAAGAAGCCGGTGGCCGAGACCTTCAGGTCGATGGGAATGGGCGAAACATTGGACGCTGCCGGCATGATTACCGGTTGTGCCGGGGACATGGTCGCTGCCAGCGATTCCCGCGGCATCCAGGCCGGGACATCGCCGATCAGGGCACTGAGGGCACTGGCCTGGGTGCGCCAGTCAAACACGTTGGGGTGCTCGTCACTGGTGGCTCCGGACCAACGGGTGCCAAGCCGGTCAGCCGCGTCTCGGTCATTTTTCCAGATGCTGTCGCCTTGCTGATCGAGAAAGGCGGCGTAGTGGCGATCGTGGGTGGTGTCGTCAAGGTCGGTCCAATAGCGCATGAAAATGCCTTTGAACTGCTTGCCGTTGTCGTCGCAGGTCTGGTCCAGTGCATCGCAGCTTTCGGTCAGGATGCCGTTGGCGACCAGTCCGTCCGGACCGATGGCGGCATCTGCCAGATGGCGCACGGTAGCGAGGATGGACGGGTCCCGGGTGGCGCGCCACAACTCCAGGCCGGCACCGATCGCCAGGCCCTGGTTGTAGCTCCAGACGGTTTGGCCGTTATTGGTACACGTATCGGTGAGGCCGTCGTTGACCAGGCCTTTGGCATTGATCATGCCGCTGTCCTTGAACCATGCCCAGGCCTCGCGGGATCGAACCAGCCACAGCTTGTCGCCACGCATCCGGTTGTGGAGTTCGGCGGTGAGCCGGATCCACAGTCCGTTGGTGATCGCGTTCTTGTAGGTGCGTTCGGCGTTCCACCACACGCCACCGCCGCAGGTACCGGTGTCCCAGTAGCCGTGAACGTAGTTGGCGATGGTGACCGCCATGTTCAGATACTTTCTGTTGCCGGTGAGGTCGTAGGCCTGCAACCAGGTCAGGGCCCACCATTCGGAGTCATCGATGGCCCGGCTGGTGAAATTGCCAAGCAGGGGGTCGCCGGACAGGACGCCAGCGGGAAACGCGCCTTTGTCCTTCTCGAAGGTGTTGTCCAGTTGGCCGAGATACCGACGGTCGCCGGTGCGTTGCATATAGTCGCCCACGGTTTGCAGGGCGACTGCCGAATTCCACCAGCTGGACGGGAACCACGCCTTGGCCGGATCGTAGGAACTCATCAACACGTCTGCCGCTACCCGGGATCGGGCAACGGCCGTCGAGCCGTCCATTCGCGGACGCGGTCGATGATCATGTGCGATCACCATCGGCGTGAACGCGGTGGCCAGGGCCATCAGGGCAGCCGCGGCCAAAGTCATCGGGAGGCGTATCCGTGTGGCGACGGGACGGTCCGATCTGATCTTAGGGACTGTGCGCAACCGGGACGTGATCTTGGTCATCAGGGTCATGGTCAGGTGCTCTCCTCCAGGGAAGAAAAACGGGGTCGGTCTTAACTTGCGACAGGCGGGATCGCCTGGATGCGATCCCGCCTGTCACGGCTTGCTCGCCGACATCGAAGGTGGTGCATCGGCCGGGTCGGCACCCCAGGCCTTGTTGGGCTCCGAACCCATCGAGAGCACCAGCGTGGCGCCGTTGGCGATGTCAGCCTGGCTGAACCACGGCTTAGTCCATGGCTTGCCGTTGAGCGTGGCGGACTGGATGTACTTGTTCTGGTCCGAGTTGTTGCGCGCGACGATCTCGAAAACCTTGCCGTTGCCCAGACGCAGGCGGACACGGTCGAAGATCGGACTGCCGATGACGTAGTTGGGGCTGGCGGGATCGACCGGGTAGAAGCCCATGGCGCTGAGCACGTACCAGGACGAGGTAGAGCCCTGGTCGTCCATGCCGGGGTAGCCGTAGCCGGTGGCGTCACTGCCATACAGTTCGCCGAGGATGCGGCGTGTCAGCGCCTGCGTCTTCCAGGGCTGACCGCTCCATGTATAGAGATAGGGCGCCTGCTGGTCCGGCTGGTTGCCCTGCACGTACTGCCCGATCACGCCCGTGCAGTCGCGGCAGATGCCCTTCGGCTGATAGGGCGTGGAGAAGAAGGCATCCAGCTTGGCGTTGAACGCGTCGCGTCCGCCGAGCAGGTTGATCAAACCCTGTATGTCGTGCGGCACCAGCCACAGCGTAGACCAGCCCGAGCCCTCCTTCATCATGAAGTTGTAGTAAGGCTCGGTCGGATCGAACGGCGAAATCCACTTGCCGTCCGCGGTTTTGCCGCGCATGAAACCGACGGACGGGTCGAACACGTTGCGATAGTTTGCGGCGCGGCGCTCGAACATCTCGGCGTCGTCCTTTTTGCCGAGCCGGCGCGCGAGATCGGCGAGGGCGTGATCGTCCCACGCATATTCGAGCGTGGTGGCGACGCCTGCCTTGCCGCCCGCGTAGGGCGGGCTGGGATTGCCCGGCGGAACGATGTCGGCGATCCAGCCGTTCTTGATGTATTCGGCAAGGTAGCCGCGTGGTCCCTTCGGATCCATAGCGTTCTTGCGCAGTGATGCATACGCAGCGGCATAGTCGAACGGGATGCCGCGTTGCCGCGCGCCGTCGTAGAGGAACACCGCGTGGTCGCCGTGAAACGAGGTATTCATGTAGCCGCTTTCGTGCGCCCGGTCGAGCTCGGAGCGCATGATGTCCTGAACCACTTTTGGCTCGAGCAGCATCAGCAGGGTGATCTGGTTGCGGCCCGTATCCCAGAACGGTACCGGACTATAGCGGTCATAGCTGGCGACCTGGACGTGGCCGTCTGCGTCGGTGTAGTGCTCGCCCTTGCGCGCGATCAGGCGCGGGCTGGCGAAGGAGTGATAAAGCGTCGAGTAGAACAGCGAGCGCTGCTTCGGCGTGCCGCCGGTGACGTCGACGCGGTCGAACAACTTCGCCCATGCGGCGCGCGCCTTGGCATGCACGCGGTCGAAATCGCCGTCGGCCTCTCGCAGGCGCTGTTCGGCTTCCTTGGCAGTATGGCCGTGGGCGACCCTCACCAGCACCTGCTCGCCGGCCTTCGTGTCGAAGGTGACGTAGGCGCCAGCATAGGTGCCGGATACCGTGCGGCGATCGGCCTGCACGTCCTCCCCACCGAGCCCTTCGCCCTTGTCGCTGAGACTCACATGGAATGTGCCGAAGCCCGCGAACGGACGCGAAAACTCAGCGACGAAAAAGGGGCCGTCTGCGTCATGGTTCCTGCGCCCCGTCGTCGCGACGCCCCGGATGGTGCGATCGCCTACCACTTGGACGTTGCCGCCCGGGCGGCGCAGGTTGATGACGACGTTCGAGCGATGGCTTGCAGGGAAGGTGAAACGCATCAGGCTGGTCCACTGCGTCGCCGTCAGTTCGGCGCGGGTGTGGAACGTGGCGAGATCGACCGAGTAGTAACCGGGCGATGCCTTCTCGCTTGCCTTGTCGTAATACGACGGCGTGTAGTCCGGCGGTACGCTCCACTCGCCCACCACCGGCATGATCATTGGCGCGGCGCGCGCGCCGTAGGTCGAGCCACCGCCGGTGAATCCGATCATGGTCGGGCGGGTATAGCCATAGGACACCGGTACGCCAGTGGGAAAGCTGAGGTCGGCATTGATGTTCACCGGCGCCGCCTCGGTCGAGCTTTGCGGAAGGCTCGCGCCTGGTGATGTCATGCCCGAATACAACGGCTCTCCCGGCGGTGGCGCGTTACCGATCAGCGCGCGCTGGTCCAGCGGCGCGGTGCCAACGAGCGGGTTGGCTGCATCGACCGCTGACGTGGCGGCAGGAGCAGGTTTGTTGTCTTTTGCATGGCTCGCGCCAATGGTTCCAAGCGCGAAGATCAACAGCGCCACGATGAGAGCAGGGCGCCGGTCGAGTGTTAAAAAGGCACGCCGGGGAGGGCGTGCAAATGGGGACTTCATAATATCTTCCTGCGACGGAGTGGGATGTGTCCGCACTAGCGGTCACGGGGTCAGATGATGAGTCCAACCCCGTCTGTCCTTTCTCAGCCGCCATCACCAAACTTGTACGTGACGCCAACGTAGTACTGACGGCCGGCGTACTCGAACGAGTTCAACCGGGCCTTCGTGTCCGAGCCCAGATAAGAGCGCGGCGTGGACTTGGTCAGGTTGATGATCGACGCGGTCAGCATGAAGTGCTTGTTGAACTCGTAGTCACCGTTCAGATCGATCTGGTGATACGGCTCCGAATAGACCGAAAGACCCGACGCAAGGCCTTGCATGGTCCGGCCCGTCCAGTTGTCGCTGACGCGAAGCAGCAGTCCATGCTTTTCATAAAACAACGACACGTTGGCCGCGTACTTGGCACTGCCGATCAGCTCCGATTTGCCGACCTGCGTGTCGCCCAGTGAGACGGGGGTTTCGTTGGTCTTGTTGAGCGTGTAGTTGGCGATATAGCCAAAGCCCATGTCCCAGGTGTGCTGTGCGTAAAGCTCGACGCCCTTGGACGTGCCCGAGCGGCCGTTGGCATTGGTGCTGTACTGCAGGAAATTCTCTTGCGTGCCGCCAGCGTTCACCGTGATGTTGTTGACAGTGACCGGCACCACGAAGTTCTTCACCTTCTTCTGGAAGAAATCGATGCCCACGACCGAGTGGGGGCCGTAGTACCACTCGCCCGCTACGTCGAACTGGGTGGCCGTGAAAGGCTTCAGATCGGCATTGGCGCCGCTGCCGTACCAGCCGGGCAGGGGAGAGCCGAACTGCTTGCGGTCTTTGTAGTATTCCTGGCTGTAGTAGGTCAGGCTGCCCAGCTGGGCTAGGTCGGTGTAGTTGGCACGGGCCATGGCCTGCGAACCCGCGGCGCGTACCACGAAGTCGTCCGACAGGTTCCACGCGATATTGAAGCTGGGCAGCAACTTGTTGTATCGCTTGCTGGTAGAGGCGTTGGAGAACGTCTGGATCACCGATTGTTCGCGCGGCAGATACTGGAAGTCGCCCGCTGCGCACGGCCCGCCGCCGATGTTCACGCCAGTGCTAGGGCAGATCAGGATGTTGCCACCCGCATCGTGGTAATACACCGCGTTGTTGGTGGTGATCTGGTCGGCGACCGTGAGGTCCTGCTTGGTGCTGACAAAACGAAGGCCGACGTTGCCGCGCAGCGTGCCCGTGTCGAAGTTCGCCTGAACGTACGCCGCAGAGATTTTTTCCTGGATAGAGGATTTGGACTCGGGGTGATTGAAGAAGACCCTGTCGTAGGTCTGGTTGAGGTGGTTGTAGTAGGCCGGAAAATTGATCGCCGGAAAGGTGTTGTCGTTATAGGCCTCGTTACTGCCATCCAGCGAGGTCGCCTGAAGGAAACCCGCGGGCAGCTGGCCCGCATTTGGATCGCAGGTCTGGAACTGAGACGTGGTGCCTTTGCAGTACCAGCGCACTTCGTTGCTTTGCTGTGCGGCGTGGTTGTTGCGGAATTTCACGCCGAACTGCAGCGATTGCATCCAGCCGGAATTGAAGGCCCAAGTGAAGTCCGCCTGGGCAAAATTCTGCGAGTTGCTGGTATTGACCATATTGGAGCCAGTGGAGCCAAGATCCACTTGTCCCGCGCCAGCCAGCATGTTCTGCAGCACCTCCGGCGAGGCCGTGATGCCCGGCTTGCCGCTGTATGACCATGCCGCACCGTTGCTGCCGTCCACCCACTGGCCGTTGACAAAGTTGCGCGGCTTGGCAGCCATGCCAAGCTCCACCGACGGGCCACCCGTCGCCCAGGTCCGGCCGACGTTGAACGATCCGTTGAGGTTGCCGCCGTTGTCCCATTCGCCCTCGATGTTAAGCGTCTGCGAGGTGGCTTTTTCGACGGAGTAATTGCCGTTCAGCCACGGAATCTCCGTGGAACACACGTCGACCTCCTGGCGTTGCGCGCCGGTGCTGGGGTTGGTGGTCGAATTGCAGCCCTGGCCGGCAGCCGGAAGCACGTAGTTGGCACCGGTGACGACGGTGTGCGAGGGATCGAAGGTCAGACCATTGGGCGCGAGCAGTCGGCCCTGCTGGTCCGCATAGTTGTTGTTGCCGGGCAGCCCCCACTCCGGAACCTCAAGGGTATTGGTGATCTGGCTTTGCTGGCGCTGGAAGCGAAAGTAGTTGCCCGTCAGCAGCATATGGTCGCTGGGCTTGAACTGCATGGTCGCCTGGATGCCCTTGGTCTTCAGGTCCAGCTGGTTCCGGCTGGTTGAAAACTGCTGCGGCATCCAATAGCCGGAATACTGGTTGCCGGCCTGGTCGACCACGCCGCCGCCGCCCCAGAGGGCAATATTGGGCGCCACGTCGGAGGCATACGGGTTGCCATGCACATCTGTCGCCGGCGCGGTACAGGTTGCCGGGTCGGTGCAGTCGTTGCTCCACCAGTGCCAGCTGTTGGCGTTGGCGGTGTAATCGATATCGCGGCGCTTCTGGTACGAGCCCGCGACCAGGAAGCCCAAAGTTTCGTCCTTGTTTTTCCACGACCACAGGGCCGACACCTGGGGGGTGATCTTGTTGCTGTTGTCAGAGCCCGCTCCATTGACCGAGATGAAGCCGTCATTCGCCTTCATCTCCAGCGGGCGGCGCGTGCGCAGGTCAACGTTGCCGCCGATGCCGCCTTCGTCCAGACGCGCTTCCAGGCTCTTGTAGAGCTTGATCTCCGAGAACATGTTGGCCGGCATCAAGGTGTAGTTGAACGAGCGCGTCAGACCGGCCGAGGTATCAGCCGAGGCCACATAGTTGCCGTTCAATTCGGTCAGCGTCAGTTCGGGGGAAAGGCCACGGATGCTGACCGTCTTGCCTTCGCCGGATTCGCGGCTGATGACCACGCCAGGTACGTGCGCGAGCGCGTCGGCGATGTTCTTGGCGGGAAACTGCGCAATATTCTGCGCATTGATGACCTCGACGATGGAGTTGGCATCGCGCTTGTCCTGCACGTTCTGGTCGATCGACTGGCGATAGCTGGTGACGACGATCGCTTGCAGGTTGGTGGCCTTGGTTTGACGCCGGGCTTTATCCTTGTCTACCTTCTTTGACTGTGTGCTATCGGTCGCTTGTTCTGGTGGTGCCGTCGCGGGTGCCGTTTGCGGAGACGCCTGCGCGGCATAAGCGACTCCCGGTATTCCAAGACAAGCTCCAAACGACATGGTCGCCGCGGCGAGTGCGACATACAGCGGCTTGCGGGCAAAGACGTGCGGCAGGTAAGACATGTTTCTTGCTCCCCATCTGGTGTGCGTTCTTCCGGAGTTGGCGCGGTGACCCCGTTTGATACCGGGCAACTGGAAGGGTGATTTTTGCGGTCGGTGTCTTTCTTTGACTTCTTGATTTAAATCGATCTAAATTTTCGGTATCCAACAGTCGTGGTTTCGTAGGCGGCAGGAGCCTCACGGATCCGGAAGCGACTGCGAGCATCCCGCTTTGGTCGTGCGAAATGACTCTGCCGCGCGCCATCGATCCAGACTGTTAACAGGCACACGGGCGAGGCTGGGGCTTTGGGTACGCTTGCCACCGTACTGGCAGTTGTACGGCGAGGTGACGCGGGTTCGACGGCCAGAAATGCTCCGCAAACGTCCATGTTGCCCGCCGACAAGCAGCCAGCTTCCGCCGCGGCGACTGCGCGTCGGAGTAGTCACATCGACAAGAGATCTTGCTGACACGCGCCCAATGGCTGACGCAGCGGCTATCCCGGCAGTGGGCAACAGCCCCACAAAAGCGGACGAGCGTGCTCCGCGTGTGTCTTTCATCAGGGAAATGCGATCGGCTTGTGGTTTCATGCGGCGGCTTCAACTCCCTCAACCTGTTTGGCAAGGAGCAAGGCTTTCCAAGGAGTACACGCCAGTAGACGCATTCCAAGTCCCTCACACCCTACCCAATCGAGCCATCCGGTGCTTCGCGGCCATGGACATGGCCTAGAGTTACCTTCAATTTGGATCGATCTAAATCCCCCAGGACCGATTAGGACGCCGACGAGGCGATAAGTCACGCTGCGACGCAAAAAAACTTATTCCTCGTTGGGGAGTCCCGTCGGCGACGCCGTACACATCATGTTCTGCAGAACGCCGCCCGGTTGACCGTCGGCACCGGCACCCGGTTACCAGATCGGGCAGCGCAAACAGCATCTCAATGTCTCTTGCCTGGTGATGACGCCTCAGCTTGTTTCCATCGAAATCAGGGACTTTCCCGAACCGGAGAGTCTCGATGCGGGCCTCAAAATTCGCCGAAAGCCAGGTTGCGAGGATCGTGCAAGATGCGTAAGCCGACACGCCCGCGGCGGAAGGGGCGCGCAAGCACGACACAAGCGCAGCCACGTTCTTGCAGTGGCGTTCAATGACGGGCGCCTGAGCGTGGTTGATATCCAACGGCTGCGGAAGCGGCAACAAAGCTCGCACCTGAAGCGCATGGACCTCCACCTGACCCTGGATCAAGCCGTGTTGAAGAACGCGCTCAGAAAAACTTTGGTGCCCATGCAGCACCGGAGACGGGGCACCGGCGGAGAAGTACAAGTGATTTAGCCAAAGACTTACCTGCCGCTGATGACACAGCCTCGCGGCCTATCGCGCCGGATCCTGCACTGTCGTCGGGCGCGCTTTCTCCAGAAGTCACCCCGGTGCCATGCTGCCTGTCGCACCGCGGAAGCTGACCCTCGAACACTGGCCCCTCAAAACGGATGCTGTCGATAAAACTGTTCAAGCTGGCGATAAACGTCCGGCAAGTGCTGGCGCAAGCTTGCGGGGCTCTCGAAAAATTGCTCACTGGCCACTGCGAAAAACTCGGCCGGGCTTTCAAGGGCATAGGGGTCGATTGGCAAGTCGGCCCCGTTGCCTCGCTCAACTCGCAAGCGATCCCACGCGCTCGAAAAGACCTGCGACCACACGCGGCGGTCCATTCGCCGGTGCAGCGGCGGAAAGCCGTTGGCGTCCCCGTTTTGCATGTCGAGCTTGTGTGCCATTTCGTGGATGATGACGTTGTGCCCCGGTCTCTTGCCGGCATTCAATACATCCGCCCACGACACAATCACCGGCCCACGTCCCCATGCCTCACCGGCCATCACGCTGTTGTTCTGGTGAACCACTCCGGCTGCGTCCGTTTGTGGGCGACGAGGCATGAACGCGTCCGGGTACACAATGACGCTGTACCAACCGTCGTACCAGTCAAGGCCCAGTTTCAGAATGGGTATGCAAGCGTGGGCCGCGAGCAGAACACGATCAGCGTCGCCAAGTTCCAACCCCTGGGTCGGCTCCAGCGACTTGCTCTCCAGAAACAGTGTTGCCAACACGCGTAGCGTGGCCTGATCCGAAGCGCCCAGCCGATGCGCCGGACCACAGCGCTGAAGTGCCCCTCGCCAGAGCGATTCGGCGAGTGGGTGCCGAGCGACGATGCGTCTTACACGCCAGTCCCTGATTTTTTTGAACATGGACACATGCCGGAGGCAGTCGTAGGGTCTAGAAGTCAGGGTGAAAGTCGCTTTCTCAAGAAAGAGAGTGGTGGGTGGGGCGAGACCGGGCAGCCGAGTTATTTTCCTCAAGATGAAGCTTGCGTGGGAATTGCGTGCGCGAGCTGGCGTCGTCCGCTGGCGTTATCGCGAAAAGCAGCGAAAGGCCACGGTTGCTTCGCTGGAAAACCGTTGCAGAATGCCGAACGGAGGGGCAGAGATCGTCCGTGCATGGCAGGGGGGCCGGTGTCTGCAGGCCCGGACCGCCATCGTTCAACGCTTATCGAGCAATGGCCGAGGTGTCGGCAGGCAGGTGAACCTGACCGTTACGCCTCAGGCGCGTCGCCCGCCTTGATTGGCATACGTTATGCAGCGTCTCACTGTAGGAGAACGTCTTTCGCACGCGTCTGTGCCAGCTGACGCGTTCGTCGTTGGTCAATCGATATGTCAGGAGCACTAAAAAACAGCGTGTAACCAGGAGATTCATGTTCAGTTCCCTAGATGTCCGACGTGCGGTACCGGACGTGCTGCAGCTGACGCAGTGCGGCACTTTAGACGCTGTAGGGCAGTAGGAGTCGGGCACTTTCAGGTTCTTGGATATTCGGTCTAATCCGGGCTGCCTTTGCGCCGTTGAATATGAACGACAAGGTGGCTGATGACTGGGGTGCATGACGGACCAGGCTCACTGGCGGGAAAACAGCCGGCATGAAGTGAAGAGAGCGCACTTTGCTAAAAGACGGCCGTTGATTACGGTAGCGGTGTTCATCCATGCGACAAGGACCTGGGCAAGTGACGCAGGTCATACTGGGGAATCGAATGAAAAGATATATGTGCCTGCTGGCACTGACTTGGCTCGCTTGCGTAACTATGCCGGTGCATGCCGGCGAGGATCACGTCTTCGACGATCATGCTGCGTTGGTAAAAAACGTGACTGGCGTGGTCAAGGTCACCCGACGGCAAAAGACGTTCGACGCGACCAGCGGCACCACGCTGCAAGTTTCCGATCACGTCGTCACGGCGCCTGGCGCCTCGGCCGCTATCGTGTTCCGGGACGGCACCTTGCTTACCCTGGGTTCGGGGGCCGACATCCTGGTGCGTGACTACGTGTTCGCGCCGAAGGAAAACAGGTTCGCTTTCGAGCTGTACCTTGCAAGGGGGTCGGCGATTTACGAATCCGGCAAGATCGGCAAGTTGTCCCCGCAATCGGTGAAGGTGGAAACACCAAGGGCGACGGTCGGCGTGCGCGGTACCCGCTTTCTGATCGAGGCGAACTGATCTGGCCATGCCGATACAATCGATGAGCACACGGCTGCTTGCGGTCGTACTGCTGGTTGTCGGTGGCGTGCTGTCCGGTTGCGCCGCGCCCCAGACACGCGTGACCTTGCTTCCTGACCATGGCGGTCACGTCGGGGCGGTCACCGTATCCGATGCGCAAGGGCAGCAACGCATCGACCGGGCTTTCAACACCGTCGCGGTGGAACAGTCATCGGCGCCCGGTACGCCCAGTGCGGTCGATCGCCAAGCCTTTGAAAAAGATCATCGGACACTGCTCGATGCGCAGCCGACCCCGCCGCGGAGCTTCGTGCTGAACTTTCTGTTCGACAGCATGGAACTGACACCGGCATCCCGGAAAATGTTGCCCGAGGTATTGCAGGTCGTGCGCGAGCGCACGCCGACCGAGGTCACCGTGTTCGGCTACGCCGACTCAGCGGGGGCCGCCGCCTACAACATGGCGTTGTCTGCGCAGCGCGCCAGGGCGGTAGCTCGCGTGTTGAAGCAGATCGAGCCCGAACTGCCTGTTGATGTGAGGTACTTCGGCGACAAGGCGCCGCTGGTGGCAACGCCGCCCGGCGTTCCCGAGCCGCGAAACCGTCGCGCCGAAATCGTCATCCTCTGACGCCGTTTGGCCATGACGCCCGTCACCTCACACGCCCGATTGCCACGGCGCCCGGCCTTCTTCGTACTGCTGGGAGGGCTGTCGGTTGCCTTGGCCATTGGACTTGGCGGCCTGTTCAATACCAATCCGATCGCCAGCCTGGATCGGTTTTTGCTGGACACCTTGCTGGTGCGAACCGCCTCGAACGCTCCCGCATCCAACGTGGTGGTGGTGGATATCGATGAAGTCAGCCTGTCCGCCCTGGGTCAATGGCCCTGGCCACGCTATCGTCTGGCGCAGCTGATCGAGCGAATCGCCGTCGAGCGTCCGGCAGCGATCGCGATGGACATCGTGTTTCCTGAGGCCGATCGGACCTCGCTGGCTGACATCCAGAAAACCTTCAAGCACGACTTCGGCCTCCATGTCTCATTCAACGGCGTGCCGGCCGGCTTGCTGGACAACGACGGCTATCTTGGCCACGTGATGGCGAGTGCCGATGTCGTCGGTGCGCGGTACTTCTACTTCGACCACGCAACTCGGGCCGACCGTCCGGTGCGTCCCGGGGTCGGCTTCAGCGGCCGTGTCGGCCTGCTGTCGCTTGAGCAGGCATCCGGAGTTCTGGAAAGCATCGATGCGATCGCCTCGCAAACCCGCATCAGCGGCTTCGTCAACAGTCGTGTCGATAACGACGGCCTGCTGCGACGACTGCCGCTGCTGATTGAATATCATGGTGTGGTCCACCCCAGCCTCGCACTGGCCGCCTCCATGCGTTCGCTCGGGGTGGGTTCGGGACGTGTGGAATCAGGTGTCGACGGATTATCGATCCGGATTGGATCCCATCGAATTCCCGTTGACCAGGCTGGCGACGCCGTGCTGCGCTTCAACGGTCCATCGCAACGCTATGTCAGCCTCCCTGCCGTGGATGTGCTGGGTGGCCGTGTTCGACCAGCGGATCTGCGTGGCAAGATCGTCTTCATTGGCTCTTCGGCAGTGGGTCTCCACGATGTGCACCCTACGGCGGTGGACCGGGATTTCTCCGGTTTGAAAATTCAGTCAGTAATGGCGCAGAACATCCTGGACGACGACGCGGTGCGATTCCCGGCGTGGGGCGGGAACGCCGCATTGCTCCTTGGTCTGATCATCGCCCTGGTGTTTTCCATCCTGTTCGTTGCCGGTCGCGGCCTGAAGATGTTGGCCGCGTTCTCCATGTTGACTGGCGTTGCGCTGGTTGCGATGGTCGCGGTGGTATTTATCCACACCGGCCTGTTCATGCCGACGGGTGTGCCGCTGCTGGTCCTGGGTACGCTGCTGACGCTGTCCTTTGTTACCCGCTTTGCTGTCAATCAGCGTCGCGCGTTGCGCTGGCGCAGACAGCTGGAAAACACGCGCCAGGTGACCATCGAATCGATGGCCGCGGTTGCCGAGACTCGCGACCCCGAGACCGGGGCGCATATCAAGCGGACCCAATATTACGTTCGCGCCATCGCCAAGCGATTGCAGCGGACCAACCACCACGCACAAACGCTGACGAGGGAATACATCGACCTCTTGTTTCTCTCTGCGCCACTTCATGACATCGGCAAGGTCGGAGTGCCGGATCATATCCTGCTCAAGCCGGGACCGCTGACAGCCGACGAGCTGAAAATCATGAGGCAGCATCCGGGATTCGGTCGGAAAATCATCCTCAGCATGGCGAAACAGATTGAAGGCGACAATTTTCTCCTGATCGCCGGAGAGATCGCCGGCACGCATCATGAAAAATGGGATGGGACAGGTTATCCGGACGGTCTGCGAGGGCAGGATATTCCGCTGTCCGGCCGCATCATGGCGGTCGCCGATATCTACGATGCCTTGATCAGCAAACGCTGCTACAAAGATCCGTTTCCGCATGAGCGCGCGAAGACGTTGATGCAGGATCTGCGCAACACGACCTTCGATCCGGTGGTACTGGATGCCTTTCTCGCGATCGAAGCGGAAGTCCTGCAAATCGCAGAACGCTTCCGCGACGAGGCGGCAGACGTCGCCGAGGGGATCGAGTAGGGTCTGCCTCGGTGGCGGGCATTCCTTCACCGGGACAAAGAGAGGCGCACGCACCTGCCGTTGTTTGTCCGTTGCGCGTAAACGATGGGCAAGTCTGCTCCACCGATTGGGTTTGATTCTGGCTGTTAATCGAGCAGCTCGCGCATCAGTGCCAGATCGCGCACGAAATCCCGAAACCCCTGGGTGCGCGCCACCTCGTCCTTCAACCGCAACAAGTACGACGGATGCACGGTGGCGAAGCCGCTGGTGCGGTCATCCAGCGCGATCCACTGGCCGCGTTGATCGAGCAGGCGAAAACCAACGCCGAAGATGCCGTGCGCGGCCATCGCGCCCAGACAGACGATAGCGCGTGGCCGAATGCGATCAAGTTCCGCTGCCAGCCAGTGCCGGCATGCGGCCTGTTCCAGCGCGTTGGCCCGTGCATGGAGGCGTCGCTTGCCGCGTGGCTCGAACTTGAAGTGCTTCACTGTGTTGGTGACATACAACGCGCCGCGATCGACTCCCGCCTGAGCCAGGGCAGCATTGAACAGCTCGCCGGCGGGACCGACAAAAGGTTGTCCGACCAGGTCTTCCTGGTCGCCGGGTTGCTCGCCGATGACGACGATACGCGCATCATCCGGCCCCACACCAAAGACGGTCTGGGTCGCCGGTTGCCACAGTGGACAGGCGCGGCAGTGTCGGGCTTGCTCGCGCAACTGAGCAATGCTGCCCTCGGGCAACAAAACGGTTTTTTTCTGCATCGGTGCGGGTATGCGTTTTTCAGGTACCGTCGGTGCCTTGTCGACCATCGCCTGCATGCGCGCCGAAGCGTCGCGGATCAAGCCGGGGATAATCGACGCTTCGGGAAGGTTTTTCCAGTAGCGCACCGGCATTTCCTGGGTCATCGCCCGCACTTTCAGTCGCGCCGGATTGAAGATGCTGGCGAAATAGGTGCGCCACAGATCCTCCAGCACGTCTTCGGTCGGCGCGTCTCCCTTGTGCGCACCGGCATCGAGATTCAACGCCTCGCCGTTCCAGTGCGCGCTGCGCGACGGTGTCAGGATCGACCAGCGCATCCCCGCAAAGCGGCGCACGAAGAACGGCGCCACTCGATCGACGATGTCATGCGACGGTTCAAACCATGCAATGAACACGGCGCCGTCAGGCCCCGTTACCTCGCGGAAGCGTACGAAGGCTTTCATCTTGTGCATGTCGCGCCTCACGGCCTTGGCAGCGAGGGAAGCCCAGGTCACGTCGTCGTCGGTAGCGATGCTCAACAAGTAACGCTCGCCATGGGTAAGCCGCCAAAGCATGCGATAGAGCAGGGCATGCCGGCGCGGATCACTGTGCGCCAGCACCGTATCCGCCAGATCGAGGAACTCGCGGGGTACGCTGCCAATCGGTCGAATCGGTGGTGCAGGGGGAAGCGTCGGCTCGTCGGCGCCAAACAGGTCGCCTGCGCCACCCACCTGCCACTTCACCTGATCGGGTGTCACGCCCGCGGCCAGTAGCTGGCGTGCGGCAAGGCGCCAGGCTGCAAAGTCCGCGCCGTCGTCGAGTGACACGCTGCGCATCAGTGACCGAACATGTCCGCCTGACGCGGCGTGGCAAGTTGTGCGCGCAGCGCTGAGGTTTCGCGTTCGGCGCGCGGGCGGTAGTCGCTGGTCTCCACGAAAGGCGCAACCTTGGACACGGCGACCCGCAATTTGGCCAGATCGGCATAGCGGATGCGCCTGTGCGCGCGCATCGACAGCAACTTGCCCACGGTACGGACGCCCAGGCCGGGAACGCGCAACAACATTTCTTTTGGCGCGGCGTTCAGGTCAACGGGAAACTGTTCGCGATGGCGCAGCGCCCATGCCATCTTGGGGTCAACGTCCAGATCCAGCATGCCGCTGTCCCCGGGCGGCGCAATCTCGTCGACGTTGAAGCCGTAGAACCGCATCAGCCAGTCAGCTTGATAAAGCCGGTGCTCGCGCATTAGCGGCGGCGGGCGCAGCGGCAGTGCCTTCGATGCATCCGGGATGGGACTGAAGGCGGAGTAGTAAACGCGCTTGAGACGGTAATTGGCGTAGAGGTTGGTGCTTGAGGTGAGCACGTCACGGTCGCTGGAGGCGTCGGCACCAACGATCATTTGCGTGCTTTGCCCGGCTGGCGCGAAGCGAGGCGCCTTTTTATCGGCCTTTGCCTCGTCGATACCCAGCCGCAGATGACCCATGGCTTGCCGAATGTCACGCAGGTTCTTCTCCGGCGCCAGTGACTTGAGCCCGTCTTCGGTAGGCATCTCTACATTGATGCTGAGTCGGTCCGCCCAGCGCGCGGCAGCGGAGAGCAACTCAGGTGAGGCGTCGGGGATCGTCTTCAAATGGATGTATCCGCCGAACTTGTGCTCTTGCCTCAAGCTGCGCGCCACGCGTACAAGCATCTCCATGGTGTAGTCGGAGGACTGGATGATGCCCGAGGAAAGGAACAGGCCCTCGATGTAGTTGCGCCGGTAAAAGTTCAGCGTCAACTGCACCACTTCCTCCACCGTGAACCGGGCGCGTTGAACGTTCGAACTGCGTCGGTTGATGCAATAGGCGCAATCGAAAATGCAGAAGTTGGTCAGCAGGATTTTCAGCAGTGAGATGCAGCGCCCATCGGGCGCATACGCGTGGCATATGCCCATCCCCTCGTTCGAGCCGATGCCGCCCGTGCCGCGCGAATCGCGCCGGACGCCGCCGCTGGAGGAGCACGAGGCATCGTACTTCGCGGCGTCGGCGAGGATGGTCAGTTTGGCGGATAGTTCCATAGGAGATCATATGATCGTCCAAGTCCGTCGGTGAAGCGTGAACGAAATGGAACCCGTTGGTTATGGCGTTTTCGCGTCTACGCCGCCTTCATTGTTTTGCCATAAGGGATACGGCTATGCGGGTGATCGAGGTCGCCCTGTACAAGGGCAATGGCCAGCGTATCGAATGAGGTACTCTGGCCATCATTTCTGCAAATCGCGGCTTTCGTACGAAAGATGGCGCTCATGCCATCGCCACACCCCAAGCAGATGGCCGACTGGAACGGCCTTTCCGGCCAAAGCCGGCTGGCACACAAGACGTGCGTCGACACGATGCTAACGGCGCACGACGAGGCACCGTGCTCTAGGGTGAAGCTGTCGCGGGCATCCAACGAGCCGCGGCGTGAATGCTTCAATTGCACGGGCGTGCCGTAGCCAATTCACGGCTCGGATAGCTTCTGACGCGATTCGCTCAGGTATACGCGACAAGCTCTTCAATGGAGATGCTAAGCGACCAGCAGCAGCCCAGGGAAGATCAACAGGGAGGAAGTTGCATGCGCTCAGGCTTGGCGTTCGATCACACAGCCGATGTATCCCAGCCACGTTCTGTTGGAAAGTGCCCTGAACACCGTTTTCTTGATCACTCGACTTCAGGCCAGTAGACGTCGGGCAGGGATTCAAAACCGGGACGGGCGAACAGGAAGCCCTGAAACAAATGGACGCCCAAGTCCTTCAGCATCCTCAATTCCCCGATCTGCTCCACGCCTTCCGCGATCACCTGTACGCGCAAGGCACGGCATATATCGAGCAATCCGCGGACGATTGCCTGGCGCACTTTGTCCTCATCGATGCCGCGCACCAAGGCCATGTCGAGCTTGATGATGTCGGGTTGAAACTCAGCGAGCAGACTGAGCCCGGAGTAACCGGCACCAAAATCATCGAACGCCGTCTTGAAGCCCTGACGCCTGTATTCAACGACAATATTCTTCAGATGCGCCTGATTCGGGCGCTCGTTTTCGGTGATCTCGAAGATGAGCCGATCGGTAGGGAAGTTGCATCGCTTGGCGGCCGCCAGCGTGGCGCGGATGCACGCACTTGGCTGGTAAACCGCATTGGGGAGGAAATTAATGCTGAGAAAGCAGGACACGTCGAGCTTCGACGCCATTTCCACTGCCGTCACCCGGCACTTCTGATCGAAAGTGTAGAGATTGCGTTTATTGACCCGCGCGAGAATCGTGGCTGCACTGCTCCCATCCAGGCCACGAACCAGACTTTCGTAGGCGAACACGGTGCGGGTTGTGATGTTGACGATCGGCTGGAATGCCACAGTGAATTCGAACCCCAACGGTTCATCGTCGAGACAGTGGTCGCAGGGTTTCGGTTTATCCATGGCTATCACGCTTGAATCGCCTCGAACTGGGCAGATGGCGCAAGCACCGATCTAGTGCTTACAGCCTTGCACATTACGAGGTTGAACGTACGCACTGCGCGGATTACACGCTGTGGTGCCTTGCCAGGTTCAACGTCGAACACGTCGTCGCCAGGGGCCAAGGTCAAGGGGCTGCGGATAGTGATCAACGGAGCAAGGAATTTATCCGTACTTCTCTGTCGGCGTCATGACGACGGATGCACCAAATGAAGCAGGGTCGCGCCAGGACGTCAGTAGGCCGCTTTTCTCCCGACGATCCTTATCGATCCACCGAACGTCCAGGCGGGGAGGTGTCTTTCACCAGCGCTTCTGGACGAACGCGAGCGCTCAAAGGGCACAAGGCGTTCAGTGCGCGCAAGGCAACCGAGTAACGAAAGAGAGCAGCGATATTTTTTCGAGTTGCCTCTCAGGTCAGTGCGCCGAGGCTGCAGGTGCCGGTGGTCGTTGGCGCGTCATCAATCGAGCGACAAGGTTTTAAGAAAGCGCTCGCCCTTGGGCATCACCCGTAGCGCGCGTCCCTGCGTCTGACGTTGCACCAGAGTCAGGGCCAGCATGCGGTCAAGAATCGCCGCGCCCAGTGCGCCGGCCAGATGCATGCGGCGCTCGCTCCAGTCCAGGCATGGGCGGCACAGCGGACGGCGCGTCGCCCGCACGATGGTCAAGTCGATACCCCACCGGTGGCACCACGCTTCGCCCCTCGGGGTGAGGGCAGTTGCGCCGTCGTGTTCGGCAAGGTGGGCGAGGGCGTGCAACTGATCCCACAGAACGACGCCGCAGTAACCGGCGAGGTGGTCATAGCAAGTGCGGGCGTGACGCAGGGCCGGATCGGTGGGCCCGGTGCGCACGCCAGCATGTCCGTCGCGCGTGGCAAATCCCAGCAATCTTTCCAAAAGCTCGGCTACCGATGCATGGGCAAGCCGGAAGTAGCGCTGACGGCCCTGCCGCAGCATCGCCAGCAGCCCGGCGTCGGTGAGGCGGGCCAGGTGGCTGCTCGCGGTGGAGGGCGCCACTTGGCCCTCGATCGCCAGCTCGGTGGCGGTCAGTGCGCGGCCGTCCATCAACGCCAGCAACATGGCGGTGCGCGTGGGATCGGCCAGCAGCGCGGCGACGGCGGCAACGTTCGGAGTCATGGTTCGATCCAGATCGAAGCGAGGTGGTAGGGACGCCAGCATTATGGCGCCAAGACAACCGCGAGGGCGATGCGATGGCTGGCAGGATTTACCACTATGGCGCGGCGCTGACATGGCGCGGCAACCAGGGCAGCGGTACCCGTCGATACGATGATTACGGACGCGAGTTCGACGCGCAGATCGATGGCAAGGCGTTACTTATCGGTTCCGCCGACCCAGCATTTCGCGGTGATCCCGCGTGGCACAGCCCGGAAGACTTGCTGCTGATCGCGTTGGCCAGTTGCCACATGCTGTCGTATCTGGCGCTGTGTGCGTGCCAGGGAGTGGCGGTAACGGCCTACCACGATACCGCCGAAGGTGTGATGCAGACCGACGCCGATGGCGGCGGGCGGTTCGCGGGAGTGGTTCTGCAACCCTCGGTGATGATCAACGATGCCGAACAACTGGCTCGGGCAAACGAGCTGCACGCTACCGCGCACTCGGTTTGTTACATCGCCAGTTCGTGCAATTTCCCGATCGAGCTGCGCGCAAACGTCAGCGTCGCAGCGGAGCCTGTGCCATGAAAGATCTGACCATCATGATCGAGGACTGTCCCGGCGCGCTGGCACACATGGGTGAGGTGCTCGGTCGGGCTGGCATCAGCGTGGACGGTGGCGGTGCGTGGACGGCGGGCGGGCAGGGCGCTGCACATTTTCTGTTCGAGGATGGCGAGGCGGCGCGATCCGCGCTCGCGGCCGCCGGCATCCGGGTGATGGCCGTGCGGGAAGTGTTGATACAGCGTCTGCGCCAGGATCGACCGGGTCAGCTGGGCGCGTTGTGTTGGCGCATGGCCGCCGCCGGGGTGAACATCGAGGTGCTCTACAGCGACCACGCCAATCGATTGGTCCTGGTGGTTGATGATCTCGTGGCAGGCCGCTGCGTTTCCGCGGATTGGATGCGGGACAATGAAAAAGAAATCGAAACGTAGCCCGGCGCCGATTTGCCTTCGACGCTGCCGTCAGGAATAAGCCGGTGAGGAGCGCGCTGCCGGTCTGTGTCCTGGTTGGCGAGGTCGGTCGCCCTATCGCGCCGTATCGGGCGCACGAGCAAAACCGGCTGAACGCGCGACGCGAGCAGTTGCCGTGTCAATGTCAGGCTGCAGGTCTTGATCGCGGTGTGAAGGGAGAGGTTCGGTATCGTGCACGACCTGACCCAGCCGCTACGAGGTGGGCAAGATCACGCACGGTAGCCAAGCTTCTTCCTGGGGCGGCTTTAAGGTGGTCTGTGTCTTGAAAGGGCGTCGAGGGAACCATCAAGCATGGGCGCTACACCGCTGTCCCGCGCAAGATAAATGGTCGCTGGGTATGTCTCGTGGATAACGCCCCGGATGATTCGCCGCCAGCACCGGGCAACGGATCGCAGGGAACGATGCCGGAACCATTTGGCAAACCGGCCTTTCACATCCGCTGGATAACCATCGAGCCATTCTGCATCTGGAATGCGACGCGCCGGCAGCGTATTCAAAGTGAGTCTCCCGATTGCCCGGCAGCCAGACGGTGGAGACCAGCGATGGCCGACGAGCGCGACGACACCAAACACTACGACGGCCCGGCGGGCGGCTGGGGTTCGCTGAAGGGCATCGCCAGCGTCTTCAAACGTGAGATGTCGACCCCTGCAGCATTGGAGACCCTGATGCGGCAGAACAAGCCCGAGGGCTTGATGTGCAGCAGCTGCGCGTGGGGCAAGCCCAAGCACCCGCATCTATTCGAGTTCTGCGAAAACGGCGCCAAGTCGACCCTGTGGGAACTTACGAGCGATCGCTGCACACCTGTGTTCTTTGCCGAGCATACGGTGACCGAGTTGCTGCAGTGGCAGGATTACGATCTGGAGATGCAGGGACGCCTGACCCAGCCGTTGCGTTACGACGCGGCCACTGACAAATACGTCGGCTGCGCGTGGGGCGAGGCATTTGCCGGCATCGCTGCTGAGCTGAATGCGCTCGATCCCAAGTCGGTGATCTTTTACGCGTCGGGCAAGGCGGGCCTGGAGACCTCTTACCTCTACGCGCTGTTCGCGCGCTTCTACGGGAACAACAATCTGCCCGACAGCTCCAACATGTGTCATGAGACCACCTCGGTGGGCCTGAAAAAGGTCATCGGGTCACCGGTGGGCACGTGCGTGATGGAGGACTTTGAGCACTGCGACGCGATCTTCTATTTTGGCCAGAACCCGGGGACCAACAGTCCGCGTTTCCTGCATCCGCTGCAGGAGGCGGTGAAGCGTGGCTGCAAGATCATCGTGTTCAATCCGGTGCGTGAGCAGGGGCTGATACGTTTCGTCAATCCGCAGAATCCGGTGGAAATGCTAACCGGCCACGGTACCGACTTGGCTCACATGTATCTGCAAGTGAGGCCCGGCGGTGATATCGCCGCCCTTATGGGTCTGTGCAAACGTGTGCTCGATGCCGATGATGCCGCGCAGGCGGCCGGCGAGCCGCGGGTACTCGACCGTGACTTCATTGACCAGCATACCCACGCCTTCGACGCCTTCGAGGCGTCGGCGCGTGCCGCGGAATGGTCGGAGATCGAGAGCGTTTCCGGCCTGTCGCGTGCCGACCTCGAGGCGGCGGCGGACGTCTATGTGGCCGCGAAGAACGTCATTGGCGTGTACGGGATGGGGCTCACTCAGCACGTGCACGGCTCGCAGAGCATCGGCATGCTGGTCAACCTGATGTTGATGCGCGGGAACATCGGCCGGCAAGGAGCCGGGATGGCGCCTGTGCGCGGCCATTCGAACGTGCAGGGTCAGCGCACCGTGGGAATTTCCGAAAAGCCCGAGCTGGTGCCGCTGGACAAGCTGGCGCATATGTTCGACTTCGAACCGCCGCGTGAGAAGGGGCTCACTACGGTGGATGCGTGCGAAGGTATTTGTGACGGCTCGGTCAAGGGCTTCGTCAGTCTGGGCGGCAATTTCGTGCGTGCGATTCCCGATCGCGAGGTGATGGAGCCGGCGTGGCGCGAGCAGGCATTGACCGTTTACATCGCCACCAAGCTCAACCGTAGCCATCTGGTGCACGGGCGCTCTTCATGGCTGCTGCCGTGCATTGCCCGCTCGGAGGAAGACATGCAGGCCAGTGGCGCGCAGGCCGTCTCGATCGAGGACAGCTTCAGCCATATCTATGGCTCGATCGGCAAGCGCAAACCGGCCAGCGAGCATCTGCTCTCAGAGTTGGCGATCGTGGCCGGCATCGCCAAGGCGACGCTGCCGCCGCATCCGAAATGGCGCTGGGACGACTGGACCGCCGACTACCGCCTGGTGCGCGACCTGATCGCCGAAACCTATGCCGAGGAGTTCCACGACTTCAATGCGCGGATGTTTGAGCCGGGTGGTTTTTATCGCGGCAATCCGGCGCACGAGCGCATCTGGAAGACTGACAGCGGCAAGGCGGAATTCACCGACCCGACCGTGATGTCGGCACTGGGGATCGGCGACGCGCCGGGACGTTTCCACCTGATCACCATGCGCTCCAACGATCAGTTCAACACCACCATCTACGGCTTCAGTGACCGGCTGCGGGGGTTGGAAGGGTCGCGCACGATTCTGTTGATCAACCCGCAAGACATGGCGCATCAAGGGCTCAAAGAAGGCGACCTGGTGAGTCTGATAGGCGACGCCGGTGACGACGTGAAGCGGGTAGTCACCGGGCTGACGGTGACACCATTCAATCTCCCGGACGGCTGTCTGGGCGGCTACTACCCGGAAATGAATCCGCTGATCCCGCTTTGGTATCACGACAAGGCCTCGAAGACGCCTGCGTCCAAAGGCGTCCCGGTGCGCATCGGGCGCTGAGGGTTCCGCTTGCGGCGGGGTTCCCTTTCTCCCCGGGGCAAGCGATTTGGCCTCCGTGAGCTGTGGGTAACAGGCGCGACTGCTGGTATCACCGCGCGGAGTTATCTCGCGCCGATGCGTACGCCATTGCTGCGGCACATGTCGATGGGTGACAGCTGTGTCACATCGCCGTCGCGGAAGGTGATGCGCAGGTCCCGCAGGCATTCGCCGGCCGGAACACGGAACGAGGTGGCCGTCAGTCCACCTTGCAGTGGCCAACCGAGATCGATGGTGCGGAACGCATTGCTGCCGGCAGGAGCGATCTGAAGCGTAACGATGCTGTCGAAGCTGGCGTTGACCAAGCGAAAGCTTGTGGAAGGCCGTCTTGCGACCTGGCTTTGCGGTGGTTGCGAGGCGCAGCCGCTGGTCAACGTGGCCAGTGCGATGGCAAACACAATACGGTGCATGGGCATGGTGGATCTCCGTCGTTGATGTCGGGCGGCCCGGTACCATGAGCGCAGCGGGCATGGCGATCTGGCCACGGCTCTGGCTTCGGCGAAACTGGTTCGGGACGAATCGTCGTGCTGGCGGGACGAGTGGAAGCAGCGGCGCATTTCGCTTTCCAGTCGACGCAGGCAGCCTCTACGATGCGAACGTCATTCCTCTGGATGCGCGCCATGAAAGTCCGTCTCGGCAACGCCCACATCGGCCTGGCGCGCTATCTGGCCCTGTGGGGCGTGGTGGCGGTGGTCTTTGCCGTTCAGGGCTATATGCGCGATGGACTCAACGGACATACCTGGTCCGCGTTCGATTACCTGCGTTGGTCAGGGATCGAGTGGTACACCTGGGCGGCACTGGCACCCCTGGTATTCCGGCTCGGCGCACGCTATCCGATCGTCCTGCCGTTGCGGCTCGATGCCTTGTGGTCGCGCCTGCTGGCCAGCGTTGGCGTCACGTTTCTCGCGTTGCTGATCGGTGCCGTCGTGTCCACCCTTTTCGAGCCCGGCGACTTGTCCGAGCAGTGGCGACAGTTTCTTGGCCAACACGGCGCCACGGGAATGCTTACCTGCTGGGCACTGTTCGCGATACAGCAGGCGATGCAGTTTCTGGAAGAAAAGACCCGTCGAGAAACGGAGGCGAGCCGTCTCGCCTCGGAACTTGCGCAGTCACGCCTGCAGGTACTTCGCACCCAGCTTCAACCGCACTTCTTGTTCAACACGCTGCACGCGATCGCCACCCTTCTGCATGAGGACATGCCTTCGGCGGAGGCCATGCTGCTGCGCCTCAGTGACCTGCTGAGAGCGCTGCTGGAGGATTGCGATGGGCAGGAGATCACGCTGCGCCAGGAGCTTGAACTGCTCGATCTCTATCTCGGCATCCAGCAAGTGCGTTTCAAGGATCGGCTAACCACGCGAATCTACATTGCGCCCGACACGCTGGAATGTGCTGTGCCGAGTCTGATCCTGCAGCCGCTGGTGGAAAATGCGATTCATCACGGCATCGGCAAGCGCGTCGGTGGCGACTGCATCGAGATCGAGAGCCGGCGCGAAGGCGATAGCCTGTGCATCGAGGTGCGAAATCGCAATAGCACCTTGGCGCCAGACCGATCGGCCACGCCGGGTCACGGCATCGGCCTGTCGAATACGGCCTTGCGATTGCGCGAACTCTACGGCGACAGCGCACAGGTCCGACTCGACATGATCTGGCCCGAAGGCGTGGCCTGTCGCCTGCGTTTGCCATTCCGCGAGTTCGACGACGCGGACGACATGCCCGAAGTCGTGTCGGCATGAAACTTTCTGTCCTCGTGGTAGATGACGAGCCAATCGCTCGGAAGGCCATCGTGCGCCTTCTGCGCGACGATACCGATGTGCAGCAACTGGGCGAATGCGGCGACGGCGCCGCTGCGGTGCAAGCGATCCGCAGCCGCTCGCCCGACCTGGTTTTTCTGGACATCCAGATGCCAGCAATGAACGGCCTGGAGGTGGTGTCGGCGGTCGGTGCCCAGAGGATGCCTGGCCTCGTATTCGTCACTGCCTTTGAGCAATATGCCGTGCGTGCGTTCGAGGCCAATGCGGTGGATTACCTGGTCAAGCCGTTTGGTCGAGAGCGCTTTGCGAGCGCGTTGGCCCGTGCTAAGGCGCGATTGGCCGTTGGCGGACCGGGTACCGAGATGTCGACCCGGATCATGCAGGCGCTGGAGTCGTTGCGCCAGCGCGACGACTATCTCGACCGCATTCCTGTGCGCGAGGGCGAGCAAGTTGTTTTTGTCGATGTGGAAGACATCGTCTGGATCAAGGCCAGCCGCAATACGGTGCTGATCCATCTGGCCGACCGGGTGCACGAGCTGCGGGAGACGATGAGCGCGTTGGCGGATCGGCTCGATCCGCGCCGGTTCGCCCGGGTGCATCGCTCTGCCATCATCAATATCCGTCGGGTGGAGACGATCCATCCCTGGTTCAACGGCCATCACGTCGTCACCATGGATACCGGACAGAAGCTGCGCATGAGCCGATACCAGCACGAGACATTCCTGCAACTGGTGGCACTGCACAGGAACCGCTAGCGCGACGCAAATGGATGTCTGCGCAAATCCACTTCGACGCCGCAAGCGTGCGTCTGATCAGTCCGCCATGGCCAGCTCGGGGAAAGGTTCACGCCAGGCGTCAAGCTCGCTCAGGCGCTCGTGCCAGCGTCTGACCGCCGGGAAGGCATCCAGCGGAATGCAAGCGCGTTCTGCGTAGGGCAGGGCGACCGCTACTGAGAAGTCGGCCACGGTAAGTGATTCGCCGACCAGCCAGTGACGATCACGAAGGTGGTCGTCCAGTATCTTGGCGTAGCGGCGCCAGTCCTCCGTGGCACGCCTGACTGCCACCGGATCGGCTTCGCCGATGCCGAAACGGGATTTGATGACGTGCTCGAAATACAGCGTGCCGGCATTGATGTTGAAGTGCTGTGCGTTCCAGCTGAACCAGCGGATCACGTCGATCTGTCGAGCATCCTGTGGCCATAGCTCCGAATCACATCGTGCCGCCAGGTGGCACATGATGGCATCGGCCTCCCACAACACCCGGTTGCCGTCCACCAGTGTCGGAACCTTGCCGTTGGGGTTGAGCGCGAGATAGTGCGGCTTCCTGTGCTCGCCGCGACTCAGGTCGAGGTAGGCGTAGTCGACCGGTGATTCCAGATATTTCGCGACGGCACAGACCTTGCGGGGTGCCAGTACGTCCGACCAGTAGAGTTTCATGAGGTGTCTCCTTGGGTGCTTGCACGATGCTCGATCTGACGACGAATGGGCCGCCGTCAGATCGACAGGCACTCAGGGAAGAGATCGGGATCCAGCCGGGGGCCTCTCCGGGCGCGAATCATCGTTGGTCCTGCACCAGCCCGCCGCGTCTTCATGCCTCACATGGCCTCGCGGAAGTCGGTCGTGCAGTCGCCGCTGCGCTGGTCGAGCGTCGTGCGAGCCAGCGCCATTTTCCCGGAATGGTGAGGTCGACCTGAAGTCGATGGCCGAATCGACGTCGCCGTATCCCGATTCGGTCTCCGGTGATCGGGGTGTTCCTTATTGCTGGGACTGCTGCGCCGATTGGTCAGCACTTTCACGTTGAAGCCTTGCTGGGCGAGGCTGCTGAGGTAACGGGTGCCGCGGTCACCGGGAATGAAGTAAGGCGCTATGAGCCGTACGCTATGCCGGGCGCTATTGGAAATGACCTCGATGTCCGGCCCGATGCGCAGCTCGGGTTGGTCTGCCTTGGTTTCGATCTTTTCGGGCTGGTCGGCGACCCGGGTCGCGGCACCTCAGAACCATTTACCGGGCCGGTCAGCGGTGGCGACGTTGAAATCCTCGTCCAGGATGGCCAGCGCATAGTCGGATTGCACAAAGGTGCGCGCGTCATGCGCGAGCTCCGTGCGCAATTTGGCCAGGTCATAGTGATCGGCATGCTTGCCGAACGCGATAACCGGATAGGCCTCATCGTAATTGCAGTATTCGTCGAACGCGTGTGACCCCTGTTTTACCAAGGGCTGCGCGCTACGTGGATTGCGCGTCGTATGAATTCATGTGGGAGCGGCGTCAGTCGCGACGCTCTTGCTTTTTAATTCAGAGCAAAAGCATCGCGGCTGAAGCTGCTCCTACCAGAGCTCGGCGACCAGGTAGAGGTCGCGAAAGTTGCTGGCGTCGCCGGCGTCGAAAGAGTCGTTGCCGATGTTGCGGCCGCCGATGATCGCCACGTTGCCGTCCACGATGAATGACGTGTTGTGCATGCGACGATTGAGCCGCTGCCCGTTCAGCAGGAACTGGACAGCCTTGGACAGCATCGACGTTGCGTATGGCAAGTGGGTTGAAACGACGTACATCGATGACCGCGTGGGTATCGAGGCCGGTGTCAGGGACGTTCCGTTTGTCGCTGGCGTCATTCACTGCAGCACCAGTTGTCTTGCGGACCGAGCTCGTCCACAGTGGGATGCCGACCCGGCGCCGTCCGGGACGCTGGCGCCATCGTCGCGACAGGGTGATGTGCGCTGCCGCCATCCCAGTCATCAGTGCACGTGCCCCATGGGCGGCGTGCGTTCCGGGGAAAGCCATGAAGACACGTCGCGAATTTCTCACTCACGCACCGCTGGGCCTGCTGGGCGCGGTGGTGGCATCCCGCACCATGGCGCAGACCGGTGAGTCGGCCACGCCGCCGGGTTCGCCGGCTGCGTTCAACACAGCACCGCCGGTCGGGCCAAAGCTGACGACGTCGACGTTCGCGGAAGCGGAGAAGTTGCAACAGTTGACGATGACCGAGGCTCAGCGATCAATGGCGGTAGGCAGCTGGCCGACCTCGATGGCCGGTCTGCTCGAGCGTCGCACCGGCCCGAACAAGGTGGCTCTGGCGGACAGCCTCGCACCCGCCACGGTATGGCACCCGGTGCTCGGCCGGCAGCCTGTCGGCCCCAGCCAGGATCGCTTCTTGCCCAAGCCGATGACATCCATGGCGTTGCCTGCGCGCGACGAAGACATTGCCTTTGCGCCCGTCGCTCAGCTCGCGCAATGGGTCAAGTCGCGCCAGCTGACGTCCACCCGGCTCACGAAGATCTACCTCGAGCGCCTGAAGCGCTTCGATCCGCAATTGCATTGCGTCATTACCCTGTGTGAAGAGCATGCGCTGGCACAGGCGAAGCAGGCCGATGCCGAGATCTCGGCCGGTCATTATCGCGGCCCGCTGCACGGCCTGCCGTGGGGTGCGAAGGATCTGCTCGACACCGCCGGTATCGCCACCACCTATGGCGCTGGCCCGTACAGGAATCGCGTGCCGGACGAAGACGCTGTCGTCGTGCGCCGACTCAATGACGCTGGCGCGGTGCTGGTGGCCAAGCTGAGCCTCGGTGCCCTTGCGCTCAACGACATCTGGTTCGGCGGCCAGACCATGAACCCTTGGCTGCTGCTGGAAGGCTCGTCCGGCTCCAGTGCCGGTCCGGCGTCGGCCACGGCGGCGGGTCTGGTTGCCTTTGCGATAGGCAGCGAAACCCAGGGCAGCATCATCAGCCCCTGCATGCGTTGCGGTGCCACCGGGTTGCGGCCCACCTACGGCCGCGTACCACGGACCGGCGCGATGACGTTGTGCTGGACCATGGACAAGCTCGGCCCGATTGCCCGTTCGGTGGAGGACACCATGCTGGTACTGCACGCGATCAGCGGCTCCGACGCTGGCGATGTGGCGAGCGTGCCCAGCCACCTCGATTACGACGCCCAAGTGCCGGTGAAGGGGCTGAAAGTCGGCTACTTCCCCAAGTGGATGGACGAGGCGCCGGCAACCGAACTGGATCGCCAGGCGCTGGAGCACCTGCGGACGTTGGGGCTGGTGCCGACCGAAGTTTCCCTGCCGGACTGGCCCTACGACACGCTCAATCTGCTGCTGTTTGCCGAGGCCGCCGCCGCGTTCGAGGAGCTCACGCTTTCCGGCGAGGTCGACCAGCTCAGCGAGCAAACCGCCGACTCTTGGCCGAACCTGTTCCGCGAGGCGCGCTTCCTGTCGGCGGTGGACTTCGTGCAAGCCGACCGGCTGCGTCGCAAGGTGGCACTGGAGATGGCGCGAGTGATGGGCGAAGTTGATCTGTTGCTGATCCCCTCGCTGCGCGACGACATGATGGTGATCTCCAACATGACGGGTCATCCATCGTTGACTCTGCGCACCGGTTTCGTGGAAGTCAGTCAGGTGCGTAGTGATTGGGCCCCCGACCCCGCCCATCCGCGTCCCACGCTGGCCACACCGCACCGCGTGCCGTATGGCGTGACGCTGGTGGGGCGGTTGTTCGAGGAGGGAACCATCGCCCGCGTCGGACAGGCGATGGAGCAGCAGGCCGGGGTTGCCGGCGAGCGGCCGCCGGGGTTCTGATCGAGTACCTATACGTGGCGGGGAGCAGTCGGGCCCAATGCCTCTTGCTTGAGCTCGTCGTTCCCGCGGCTCTCAACGCCGAATCGTGGGTCAAGCGGGAATCCGGTGCTTCGTCTGGCCTGCAGAGGACGCATGTCGCTGGATCCCTGCTTTTGCAGGAATGACAAAAAGGGGGCGCTCTCCTTAAATCAGCGCCATCTAATACGGACGCCAATCAAGGGCTCCCGGCTCTATGGTGAACTTTCCCTCGGGCGAGTAAGGTATCCCAGCGCATATGTCAAGTATGCGTACGTGCGCGGACGCTCATCGGTAACATTAGATGCCAGCGTCTTACAGGGGGCGCGGTCACCTAACCAAACGAACAGGAGACCGATTTGATGAAGACTCGATTGCTGATCGCCATGGCAGCCGTAGCGTTCGCTACGTGTGCCTCAGGTGCACCTTCAACCCCGCTCGCAGCGCAAACGCTCACACTGCAAAAAGGAGGCATCACCGTACCCAAGACCACGCCGCTCGGGGGTGCGCCATTGACCACGCTGGAACTGGATCCCGCGATGGCCGCCGGGGAAGCCGATTCCGGCAACGGGGACGATCTCGGACCGCAGCCCGTGGTGAACCGCACCATCGGCCGCGGCCATGACCACCATGGAGGCCACCGAATGGGACACGGCCGGCGTGCCAAATCGAATCCGGAATTGCGTGGCGGCTTCGACGGCCTCAATTTCCACGATCAGCGCTACGCCAATGGTGGCAATCAGTTCTCGGTGGAGCCGCCCGATCAGGGGTTGTGCGTCGGCAGAGGCTACGTCATGGAAAGTGTCAACGACGTATTGGCGATCTATGACAAATCCGGCAACGAGCTCGTCGGACCCGTCGATCTCAACACGTTTTTCGGCTATCCCGCGGCGATCGATCGCAGCACCGGTGCCTATGGACCCAGCATCACTGACCCGTCCTGCTACTACGACGCCGACACCCGGCGTTGGTTCCAGATCGTATTGACGCTGGATCGCATCGGCACGACGTCGTCGCTGGCCGGCACCAATCATCTGGACATTGCGGTCAGTCAGACCGCCAACCCCACTGGCGCATGGACCATCTATCACCTGCCGGTACAGAACAACGGCACGCAAGGCACCCCGGACCACCGCTGCGACGGCGGGTTCTGTCTGGGGGATTATCCGCACATCGGTGCTGACGACAACGCGATCTTCCTGACCACCAACGAGTTCTCGCTGTTCGGTTCCGGATTCAACGGTGCGCAGATTTACGCCATTTCCAAGAAGGCGCTGGTGCATGGTGCCGCGTCGCCGAACGTCGTGCTGTTCAACGGCGGCGATCCGAGCATTCCGGCCCCGGCGTTCACGGTCTGGCCGGCCACTTCACCGGACGGGCAGTTCGCCGATGCCAGGGGAGGCACCGAATACCTGCTCAGTTCGGATGCCGTGTTCCACGATTCGGGCACATCGAACACGCTATGGCTGTGGTCGGTGTCAAACACAAGGGCGATCGACAGGGCGCCTACGGCCCTGAGCCTGGACGTCTCCCCGCTGACCGTGCAGGACTACGCCGTACCGACCAGTCTGGTGCAGCAGAAGCCGGGCAATGCACCGTTGCGCGACTGCTTTGCCGTGGTTCCCTGTGCACCAACCTATCTCGGATATCCGAACATCGTCTACCCGACGCCGCGCCCGATGGCGGTGAATGACTCGCGCATGCAGCAGGTGACCTACGCCAATGGCAAGCTGTGGGGCACACTGGATACCGATGTGTTGCTGGCCGATGGAACGCATGGTTCGGGCATCAACTACTTCGTGATCAACCCGCATTCGGGTGGGCTCTTCGCCAACGGCACGCTGGCCTTGCCGGACGCGAGTCTGACCTACGGCGCGGCCGCGGTCACGCGAAGCGGGCGAGGCGTCATCGCGTTCACCCTGGTCGGCCCGAATAGCTATCCCAGCGCCGGCTACGCCAGCCTGGATGCCAGAGTGGGTGCCGGCGACGTGCATATCGCCGCGGCGGGTGCCGGTCCCTGGGACGGCTTTACAGGCATCCCCTATCTCGGCGGTGGTCGGCCGCGCTGGGGCGATTACGGTGCCGCGGCGACCGACGGCGAGAGAATCTGGACGGCTTCGGAGTACATCGCGCAGACCTGCACCCTGACCGAGTACCTGACCGCACCGATGTTCCAGTGCGGTGGTACGCGGGGTGCCCTCAGTAACTGGGCGACCCGTATCTCGAAATTCGAACTCTGAGTTTCGACAAGGCCACAGCAATGGGCGTGGTGGAGTTTTCTCCGCCGCGCCCGTTCTGCTTTGAGACGTCAGATCACCTAGGCGGCGTGACAATGAGCTCGATCGCATCCCGGTGGGAGAAGTGGGGCCGGCGGTGTTCTTCCACGTCGACGACATCGTGTGGATCAAGGCCAGCCACGACATGGTGCTGAGCCCATTGGACAAGTTCACGAACGACGCTGGAAAATCAGCACGCTGGCCGACAGGCTCGATCCTCCATGCTTCGTCCGTGTGCATCGCTCGGCGATCATCAACGTGAGCCGAGTCGAGGCGATCAGTATGTGGTTTAACCGTCACCGCGTGGCATAGGCTCCGGCCAGAAGCTGGGCATAAGCCGTTGTCAGTACGAGGCGTTTCTGCCGTTGGTGGGATGCAGCGGAAACCGCTGGCGCGAAAATCCGGAAAGCGCGTGGCTCGTCAGGCGCTGAAATAGAGAGGGCAGGAGGCTGCTTTCCGTATGCCGCATGCTCGGTGGTGTCGCAGCGATGGCGCAGCCTCGTGTCACGGCGTCATGCCGAATGGCGTGATCCAATGTCTTAAAGTCACGGCGATTTTCGGACGCTCTTTCAGGCCGGCTTCTGCACATCGATAAGCATGGTTGCCATCCACGGGCCGCCCCACCACATGCGCCATCCCAACGTTCGGCGATCGACCCGGGCACCGAGACTGGCCAATCGATTGCGATATTGATGGCTTTTGGATATGTCGGCAATCAGCAGACGCCCGCCAGGACGCAGCACGCGCCACGCCTCGTCGATGGCGCGATCGCGGCCGCCAGCATCGCTGATGTTGTGGATAGCCACACTGGACACGACCAGGTCGAAGCTGGCATTGGCGAAAGGAAGTTCGCGCATGTCCGCCGTCTTCAGCTCGATGCGATCGGCGACACCTTCGGCGACGGCATTGCGGCGGGTCATCTCGATAACGTTGCCTGATTGATCCTTGCTGCTCCAGATATCGATACCGACCGCGCGGCCACGCGGCGCGCATTCGGCGGCCATCAACAGCACCGCGCCACGGCCACAGCCAAGGTCGAGAATCCGCTCGTCGCCACGCCACGATACGGAGGTGAGCAACCGCTGCCAGGCGACGAACTTTCCGCGCAAGGTGGTGTGCATGTAGAGGGCAACGATAACGGCGAGGATCAATGCTGTGATCCACAGTCCGCGGATGTGGGCAAAGGCCATCAGTCCAATGCACACCAGCCAGCCGGCCGTTATCAACGCGGGTACGTATGGGGCGTCGATGCCATAGCTTCCCTTGCGTTCCGAACTGATCACGATGAACCCCTTGATGGCTGCGATGTGCGACCACAGTGTCGGTCCGGCGCGGTCGGAAAAACAGTGACGGTTGTCATGCCAACGTTGCACATCTCGCAGCGCAAAGACTTTCAGGAAGATTTCCGGATGCGGTCGGTCGATGAACTTCAGCGATCTAATTTCGGCCTCGGCGCGACTTGCATTTCCAGTCTTAGCTGCTGCTGGCAAACGTGGTCGTCTAAATAGGCGGTGGTGGATTCGGCACTGAGTGTTTGCCTCCAGTTCCGCAGAGTTTGGTCCCGACACTAGATGGTGCGCGAAAACCCGAGAGGCTTCGCACTGTCACGACGATCGAGGTAGTTGTCGAAGCACATCGCGATGTTGCGCATCAGCAAGCGGCCGCGCGGTTGCACCCGGATAAACCTCGAATCGATGGTCACCAGTCCATCCGCAGCCAGTGCCTTCAGTCGATCGATTTCATTGGCGAAATAGCGAGGTGCGTCGATGTCGTGGCGCTCGCCGATGGCCAGCAAGTCGAGTTCGCCATGGCACATCAGGGTGGAGATGACGTCACGGCGAATGATGTCGTCAACGTTCAACAGAATGCCGCGGGCCACCGGCAGGCGACCGGTATTCAGGGTTGCGCAATAGCCGTCCAGATCGCGAGTGTTCTGGCTGTAGCTGTCGCCGATACGGCTGATGGCGCTGGGTCCGAGTCCGACGATGTCGCAGTCGCCCAAGGTTGAGTAGCCCTGGAAGTTGCGTTGCAACTTGCCATGACTTTGCGCCTGGACGAGGCTGTCGTCCGGCTTGGCGAAGTGATCCATGCCGATGTAGAGATAGCCTGCGCCAGTGAGCCTGGTCATCGCCATGCCGAGCAGGTCCAGTCGCTGCGCGGGTGAAGGCAGCTCGGTGGCGTCGATCTGCCCCTGCGCTTTGAAGAGCTCCGGCAGGTGCGCATAACCGTAGACGGCGACGCGATCAGGAGACAGCCGCACGATCTCGTCCAGCGTCTCACCGAAACCGTCCAATGTCTGTTTTGGCAGGCCATAGATCAGGTCGACACTGATCGACTGGAACCCGGCTTCGCGTGCGGTCTGCAGCACCATGCGGGTCTGCGTGATGCTTTGCTCGCCGTTGACGGCGAGCTGCACGACAGGGTCGAAATCCTGGATGCCAGCGGAGAGCCGGTTGAATCCCAGCTCGCCAAGGCCGCGGATATAGTCGGCATCGGCAAAGCGGGGGTCGATCTCGATGCCGAATTCCCGCTGTGGCACCGGAGCGAAAGCGAAGCATTCGCGCAGTGTCTGGAATAGCTGCGTCATCCGTGGCAAGTCGAGGAAGTTGGGCGTGCCGCCACCAAGGTGCAATTGGCGCACCTGGCGATCCTGATCGAAGCGTGGGCCAATCAGCGCGGCCTCGATCGCCAGTGCGTGCAGCAGCGCGTCCGCCCGTTTCGGGTCACGGGTGATGACGCGGGAGCAGCCACAGTAGAAGCACGGACTGCGGCAGAACGGGACGTGCACATACAGCGAGAGTGGGCTGGGCACCGGTTCGCCGTTGGAGGCGTCAATGGCCTTTTCCAGCGCCGCCTGATCGAAATCCGGGTGAAAGTGCAGCGCGGTGGGATAGCTGGTGTAGCGCGGGCCGTGTTGATCATGGCGCGAGATCAACTCCGCATCGAAGTGCGGTACAGGGAAGGCGGTATTCATGCTCCAAATGATGCCAAAGAAGGCATCGGTGCTTGTTGACAGTAATCAATTTCGAAGCGGGCTTTCCGTCCGTTCGACTCCGATGGCATGTGTTTGACCGTCCTCCCGCGGAGAGCGTCGGCGCGTTGCGCGTGCGTGCTTCTGATCATGCAGATAACGATCCACATCGACATGCTCCCCCAGGCTGCCGTCGATCATCGGCACCACCTCGTCGACAAGGTTTGCCAGCGCGCCGAGCTTGTGCGTGATGAGGATGACGGTGCGGTTGCGGGTCTGCGCGGCGAGCGAGGCGTACAGCGCCTGCGCAGTGTTAGCGTCCAGTCCTTCGGTAGGTTCATCCAGCAGCATGATCGGCGCGGGCGACAACAACGCGCGGGCAACCGCAACGCGTCGCGCTTCGCCCCCGGAGAGACCGATGCCGTTTTCGCCGACCCAGCTGTCCAGCCCGCGAGGAAGCTGTTGCAGATAGCTGCCGAGCTGGGCGTGGTTCAGCGCCTGGATCAATTCGTCATCGGAGGCGGTGGGGCGCGCGATCTGCAGGTTGTCGCGCAGACTGCCATCGAACAGATACGGCTTCTGCTCCACCACCGCGAAACATTCGCGCACGGCATCGCCTTGCATGGCATCGAGCGAGATGCCGCCCAGAGTGATGCGCCCTCGGTAAGGCTGGAAGCGGCAGAGTGCAGCGATCAGGCTGCTCTTGCCAGCGCCGGAAGGCCCCACGATGGCGACATGCCGCCCATGCGGGATCATCAGGTCGACACCTTTCAGTGCCCACTGCGGCGGCTCGCCATAGCGAAGCCAGACGTTTTGCCATTGCAGGTCATGCGTGGCGATGCCTGAGCCCGGCTGCCGTTCAGTGGCTGGTGAAGCGCTGGCCACCGGTTCGCTGACTGCGGGCGCGCGATCGGCCAGTTCAAAGATCCGCTCGGCCGCGGCGCGCACCGCCCCCAGTCGAGCCCACGCCGACGGCAGCGGCGCGATAGCGTCGAATCCTGCCATCGCCAGCAGCACCAGCATGGTCAGCTCGGCGCCGCCCAGCGCGGCGTGGCGCAAGGCCCAGATGCCGAGTCCGAGCACCACGGCGCAGGCCACTTGCACCAGCAAGGTGATGCCGGCATCGGCGATCACCTGCAGCCGTTGCACTTGGCGCAGCGCCTGCTGCCGGCCGGCGAGCGTGGCGGCAAAGCGTTCGGCATGGGCAGCTTCGGCGCCGAACAGCGCCAGCTCGGCGCGACCGCGCAGTCCATCGGCGATCTGCCAACGCATCGACTCGGCCAGTTCGTCGGCGCGGCGACTGGGACGATTGCCACGACGCAACGTCCACCAGGGCAGCAGCACGCCCGCTGCCGCATAGAGAACGGCCAGTACCAGCGCCAGCCACGGCGCATAGCAAGCGGTGACGACGAGCACGCCGAGCGAGGTCACCAGCGCCACGGCCACCGGTGTCATGACGCTCAGGTAGGCATGCTCCAGCGTGTCGATATCGGCACGGATGCGCGAATACAACTCGGCACTTCCCAGGGTGCCCAGGGCGCCCGGTGCCAGCGGTATCAGTCGTGCAAAAAGCCAGCAGCGCAGCCGCGCCAGAATCGACAGGGTCGCGTCGTGGGTGACCAGTCGCTCGACGTAACGGCCACCGGTGCGCAGAATCGCGAACATCCGTATCAATGCCGCCGGCGTGTAGTAGTTGATCGCCAGTCCACCGACGCCGGCCAGCGCCATGCGGGTGATGAAGTGACCGGACACGGCGAGCAGCGCGATCCCCGCCGCGGTACTGAGCAGTGCCGCGAGGGCACCCGCCAGCATGCGTGGGCGATCTTCCCGCAGCAGGACGAACAGGCGGCGCCACGGGGTACTGCCATGACTAGCCGGTTTCGCGGCGGTTGGCGTTGTCGTTCGGCTTTTCATGAACTGCCGTCGGCGGTGAGCAGCGTCGCGTAGGGGCCTTCCTGCGCGCGCAGTGTGCCGGCCCGGCCTGTTTCTACCACGTGTCCGCGCGCCAGTACGGCGATGGTCTCGTCGTCGTCCAGATCATCGAGTCGATGGGCGACGCGAATCACCGTGCGGCCCTGTCCAAAGCGGTCCAGTGCCTGCGTGACGAGCTGGGCGGTATGGGCATCGAGATGCTGGGTCGGTTCATCCAGCAGCAGTACCGGTGCATCGCGCAACCATGCCCGCGCCAGTGCCAGCCGCTGAAATTCACCACCGGAAAGCCCGGCGCCGTGTTCGCCCAGCAGCGTATCCAGCCCCTGCGGCAGGCGTGCGATCACCGGCTCCAGCGATGCGAATTGCAATGCGCGGCGCAGGCTGAGTTCATCGGCGTCGGGTCGCGCGATCAAGATATTCTGGCGCACGCTGCCATGAAAGACGTAGGGTCGCTGGGAGACCCACATGATCATGGCTCGCCACGCGGCGGGTTCGATGGTGGCCAGATCCACGCCATCGACCAGAATGCGACCGCGCTGGGGCGAGCCAAAGCCCATCAGCAGATTCAGCAGGGTACTCTTGCCGCTGCCACTTTCACCGACCATGGTAAGACGCGTGCCGGCGGCCACGTGCAGTTTGACCGCATCGAGAACATCGCGATTGTCGTCATGGCCAAAGCTGACACCATCAAATCGTATGTCCGGTGCATGCCGCGCGGGCGGGCGGGTGGCGGAGCGAGGGACGGCGCTCGGGTCCACACGGTCGGCACCTACCAGCAGCTCCAGCACGCCCTCCGCCGCGGCGGTGGCTTCCATGCGCTGATGCCGCTGGGTGCCGAGCGCGCGCAGGGGGGCAAAAAATTCCGGTGCCAGCAATAGCGCGAACATGCCCGGCTCGAATGCCAGCGTACCGGCGAGCAGGCGAAAGCCGATCAGCACGGCAATGACGGCGATGCTGACAGTGGCAAAGAATTCCAGCACCAGCGCCGAGAGGAAGGCGATGCGCAGCACGGCCATCGTGTCGCGGCGGTAGGCATCGCCGGCCGCAGCCAGGATGCGCTGCTCGCGTTGCGCGGCGCCGTAGAGGCGCAGCGTCGTGAGGCCGGAAAGTGAATCCATGAATCGTGCGCCGAGACGGCGCAGACGCAGCCAGCGGCGTTCGCTGGCGGCAGCGGCCGCCTTACCTGCCAACACCATGAAGATCGGCAGCAGCGGCGTGCACCCGAGCAGCACCAGCGCCGACCAGGGTTCCGCCGTCAGGACACACAACAACACCAAGGCGGGGACGATGAGCGACAGATACATCTGCGGCAGGTAGCCGGAGTAGTAAGGCGCGAGTGCCTCCACCCCGTCGACCATGCGCGTGACCACATCGCCGCTCGACTGCCGGACGGCCCATTGCGGGCCACGTGCCTGCATGCGCTGGTCCAACTGGCGATGCACCTGCGCCACGATCTGGCTGCCCGCATCGAACTGCAGGTTTCGCTGCTTGATCATCAGCCCGCCGCGCAACGCGGCGATCAGCACAATCCCGGCCAGCGCCGGCCACAATGCGGAAAGCGGGCGATGCGCAAAGATCGCCTGGGACAACACGTGGGCAATCAGCCACGAACCGCCACACATCAACAGCGCCTGCGCGCTGCCTGCGACGACACCTGCGGCCAGCAGTCGTCGCAACGGCCGGGCCTGGGCCCGCAGCCAGTGCGGCGCGGTGCTGTTCAGGGGCGCAGGCCCGGGTTGGGTGGTGGCACGGTCAGACATGATGTGGCGACCTTGCCTCAGGACTTTTTCAGGCTGCGCGCGTGCTCGTCTTGCGCGTCCAGCAGGGCGCCACCGGCGGCGGCGATCAGCACGATCATCGCGGTGCCGATCAGCCACGCGAAATACCACGCGCCGGAGTCACCAAGCATTACGGCCATGACGATTACCAGCATGGCGATCAGCATAAAAAGCAGGAACTGCACGAACGTTTTCATCAAGTAATCCTTGAGGTAGCGGTATGGCGCGTACGGGTGCGGAGCGTGCGCCTACCGACGATGCAAACATCGTCGGTAGGCGAGTGGTGCCTTAATAGGCGTGGTCATCGGCAGCGATATGTGCCGCGCTGACTTTGCCGCGCATCACATAAAACGCCCAGCTGGTGTACCAGACGATGAGCGGCACGAAGACCGCCGTAAAGCCGAGCATCCAGCCCAGCGTGACCCGGCTGGAGCTGGAGTTCCAGATGGTCAGGCTCTGCGCCGGCTCGCTGATCGAGGGCAGCATGAAGGGAAACAGCGCCGCGCCCACCGTGCCGATGACGCCGGCCCAGGCCAGTGCGCCCAGCCACCAGGCAAGGTGCGAGCGACGTGCGTTGGCGGCGAGATAACTGGCCGCCATGCCGACAAAGCCGAGCACCGGCACAAGCCAAAGCATGGGATGGGCGTGAAAGTTGCCCAGCCACGCACCGGCATGCAGCGATACTTGCTGTTGCATCGGGGTTTGCGGCACGCCGGCGCCGGGCGCGGCATCCAGCACGAAGCCGGGCATCCGCTGCACCCACCAGCCGCCAACGGCGAACAGCGCCGCCCCAATTGCGGCACCAAGGCGAGCCAGCGTGCGGCCACGCTCGTACATCACGCCCTCGGCGCCGTTCATGACCGTTACCGCGCCCATCAGTATTGAAAGACAAGCCGCCAGCAGGCCGCAAAGAATCGCAAAGGGATTGAACAGGCCGAGGAAAGAGCCGGTGTAGGTGGAAGTGAGCGTCCAGTCGAAATGGAATGGCACGCCGCGGAACAGATTGCCGATGGCCGCACCGAAAATCACCATCGGCAGCAGGCCGCTGACCAGCAAGGTCCAGTCCCACATGTTGCGCCAGGCCGGCGAGGGCATTTTGCTGCGGTATTCAAAGCCCAACGGGCGCAGGATCATGCTCCACAGCAGAAGCAGCATGACCACGTAGAAGCCCGAAAAAGCTGTGGCGTAGATCAGTGGAAACGCCGCAAACACCGCGCCGCCGCCCAGGATGAACCACACCTGGTTTCCTTCCCAGTGTGGGCCGACGATGTTCAGCGCCACACGTCGTTCCACGTCGGAACGGCCGACGTAGCGCAGGATGGTACCTACGCCCATGTCCATGCCGACCATCACCGCCAGACCCATCAGCAGAACCCCCAGCAGGCCCCACCAAATACATTGCAGAATTGCATAGGTTTCCATGGCTCAAGCCTCGCGGTAGCTAAAAGGAAGGTCGGTCAAAGGGTGTGCCGTCATTAACGCGTCGGGATGTGCGTCATCCGGCCCTTGGCGAATGGCGCGCAGCATCAGATACATCTCGATCACGATGAAGACCGTATACAGCGCCACGAAGCCGACCAGCGAGAAGATCATGTAGCTGACGCTATGGGTGGAGGCCGACATCCAGGTCGGCAGCACGCCGAACACGGTCCAGGGTTGGCGGCCCACCTCGGCCACCAGCCAGCCCGCTTCGCAGGCCAGGAACGGCACCGGAATCATCCACACCGCTACCCACAAAAACCAGCGATGTTTCTCAATGTCATTGCGCATGGTGTAGATCAGCGCCAGCACGAAAAACGCCAGCATCGCCAGGCCCATCACCACCATGATGCGAAACGACCAGAACATCGGTGCGACCGGCGGAATGGCGTCGCGCGAAGCTTTGGCAATTTGCGTATCCGTAGCCGTGGTGACGTCGTTGGCGTAGCGCTTGACCAGAAAGCCGTAGCCAAGATCCTGCTTGTGCGCATTGAACTGAGCCAGCGCGTCGACGTTGTGCGGATCGCTGGAGAGTGTCTTCAGTGCGGCCACTGCAGGAATGCCGTCGCGGATGCGCGTGGCGGCACGCTGCTCCAATACATCAATGCCGGGCACCGTGCCGGTGAGGGTGTGGGTCACCAGCAGCGAGAGGGCGTAGGGCACCTGCAACTGGCCGTAGTTGGTCTGCGCCTTCTGCGAGGGGAACGCCACCAGGTTGAACGGCATCGGCGCCGCTTCGGTTTTCCACAGGCCTTCCATTGCCGCCAGCTTGGTCGGCTGCGCCTGGCCGCCGACAAAGCCCAGCGCATCACCCAGCGTAATCACGCCAGCGGTGGACAGAACGCCAAACAATACCGCCATGCGAAACGAGCGCCGTGCCACCTCCATATGCCGATGCTTGAGCATGTACCAGGCACTGACACCGGCGACGAAGACGGCCCCGGTGACATAGCCGGCAATGCTGGTGTGCACAAACTTGGCCTGGGCGTCGTGGCTGAAGATCAGCGCGGCGAAATCATGCAGCTCCATGCGCATGGTCACCGGGTTGAAGGCGGCGCCGACCGGATCCTGCATGAAACTGTTGGCGATCAGGATCCACAGAGCCGACAGGTTGGAACCCAGCGCCACCAGAAAGGTCACCGCCAGATGCTGACCACGGCTCAACCGGTCCCAACCGAAGATCATCAGGCCGATAAAGGTCGATTCGAGAAAGAACGCCATCAGCCCTTCGATGGCCAGGGGTGCGCCGAAAATGTCACCGACGAAACTGGAGTAGAACGACCAGTTGGTACCGAACTGGAACTCCATGGTCAGGCCGGTGGCCACGCCCAGGGCAAAGTTGATCAGCAGAAGCTTGCCCCAGAACTGGGTGATGCGCTTGTAGATCTCCTTGCCGGTAATAACGTAGACCGTTTCCATCGCGGCCAGCATGAAGGTCAGGCCCAGCGTCATCGGTATGAACAAAAAGTGGTAAAGCGCGGTTGCGGCGAACTGCAGGCGCGATAGATCGACAACCGTAATGTCGTGCATGGCAATAGCGTCCTTGAGAGGTGCTGTGTGGCGCGTGGTGCGATCCGGATGCGCTGCCGCGAAACTTGCCGACGTTCATTCCGGAAAAGGTGAACTGATGAGTGAGGCAGGGGCGGCAGCCAGGATCACTGCGCGCGATACCGACATTGTTCTTGATCGACGCAACGGCTTTATTGACCCTGGTCAACTCTCGGCAAGCTCAGGGTGTTAGTGCGACGCTTCGCCACGGCCAGGGCTGTGGCAGGAGGTCGCAGTAGGCAGCCGGCCGTATCGAAACTGATCCTGGTCAATCCGAGGCGGGAGCGATGTTCACACAATGCAGCCTTTTCAAACCCACCTGCAAGGATTCGTCATGAAGTTTCGTCCCGCTGTTCTCGCTGCCACGCTGCTTGCGGCCGCTGTCGCACTGCCGGCTCAGGCCGCCGATGATGTCTGGGTGTTGCGCGTTGGCGCCCACGTCGTCAACCCCGAGTCGAACAACGGTCAACTCGCCGGCGCCAAGGCCAGCATCAGCAGCGATACCCGGCCCACGGTCAGCCTGGAATATCTGTGGACGCCATCATGGGGCGTGGAATTGCTGGCGGCGGTGCCGTTCACGCATGACGTCATGCTCAATGGCCAGCGTGTCGCCAGTACCAAGCAGCTGCCACCCACGCTGGGGGTGAATTACTACTTTCTGCCGCAGGCAAGAGTGTCGCCGTTTCTCGGTGCCGGAATCAATTACACGCGGTTTTTCGATACGCACGGCGAGGGCCCGCTGAAAGGTGCACGGGTCAAGATCGACAGCAGCTGGGGCGCGGCTGCGCATGCCGGTGTCGATGTGCGCCTGTCCGAACAATGGCTGGTCACCGCCGATGTTCGCTGGATGCATATCGCTGGCGACGTGCACGTCAATGGCGCAAACGTCGGCCAGGCCAAGGTCAACCCCTTTGTCTACGGCCTGAGCATCGGCTATCGCTTTTGAGCGGCGATCAGATCGCGCGTACCCTGATGGATCGGGATCAACCGGCACCGGTGTCCTAGCGAGCATGCAGATCACGAATGCGGGGCGCGTCGACGCGCCCATGCCGGTCTGAAATCCTGCTCCTTCCAAGTCAATAAAAAAGGAAACAACCATGTTCAAGCGCATTCTTCTACCCACGGATGGCTCCGAGCTCTCGCTACGCGCGGTCGACATGGGGCTCGAACTGGCCAGCTCTCTGCACGCCAGCGTGTACGGCTTCCATGTCATTCCACCGACGCCCACCCTGGCCTATTTCGCTGACATCGCGCTGGCCGATGCCGACTGCGTGCTCGAGCAGACCGAAGCATTCGCCCAGCAATGCCTTGACACCATTCAGAAACGGGCTGCGGCGGCCGGCGTCGCGTATGAAGGCAGCACCGTTGTGGAGCAGCACGCGGCCAACGCCATCGTGGCGGTGGCGCAACAGCAGGCTTGCGACTTGATTGTGATGGCGTCGCATGGCTGGCAGGGTTTTGACCGACTGCTTCTGGGCAGCGAAACGCATAAGGTCATCATTCACGGAATCATGCCAGTGCTTGTGGTGCGTTAAACGCGGCCCTACAACCGCGGGTGTACGCTTGTGCTTCGGCCTGGCACTAGATGGCGTCACCCGCGGCTGTGTCGCACACATGGAAATCAACGAAACGCCCCTGGATATCAATCAGCTTCGTCGCAGCTGCCGTTCGTGTGGGCTGTACGAGTTGTGCCTGCCAGCGGGCATCAACGAGGCCGATCTGGCGCAGCTGGATGCAGCCGTGCGCGATAAGCGTGTGCTTGCCCGTGGCGATAGCCTTTTCCGTCAGGATGATCCGTTCATTTCGCTCTACGTGGTGCGTTCGGGCTCGATGAAGACCGTGGTGGCAGACGCCAACGGTGATACGCAGGTGCTGGGCTTCCATCTTCCCGGCGAAATTGTCGGTGTGGACGCGATGGCGCATGACCGCCACCTGTGCACCGCCGAAGCTTTGGAGCGCACCAGTGTGTGTGAGCTGCCGTACCCCAGGTTGCAGCAGGTGTTGACCCAAGTTCCCGGCCTGCATCGCCAGCTGTTGCGCGTGGTGAGCCGCGAAGTGGCCTCCGAACAAAGCCACCTGGTCACTATGGGCAGGCAGCAGGCGCAGGAGCGTCTGGCCATTTTTCTGCGCAGTCTGTCGGAGCGGTTTGGCCGTCTGTCGCGCGATACGGTAACCCTGAACCTGACCATGTCGCGTTACGACATCGCCAGCTATCTGGGGCTTGTGGTGGAAACCGTGAGCCGCCTTTTCACCAAAATGGAGGCGATGGGCGTGTTGACCGTCAGTCGCAAGCATATTGTGATTTTGCGGCCTGACCTGCTCGCCGTCATGTGCGGATCGCCCGGCCTCAAGACGCCGGAGGCAAAGCAGCAAAGTGCTCGGGCTTGATTTAGATCAATAACGACCCGGCAGACCGGCGTAAAACGATAGGTAAGGCTCGCACGCGGTCGTTTCACTTCCGGCGTTGCCCCTTACTGGAGAACGCCGTGTCTTTTAACGCCCCTCTTGCGACCAACCCCGCCAATGTGTCCCACTTTCCGGCGATTGCCGGAGATCACTGGATCGAGCCGCTGGATGATGGCCGCCATGTACTGATCCGCCCACTGCGGCCAAATGACCAGTCGCTGGAGAGCGCCTTCATCAAGGGCTTGTCGCCGCGGTCCCTGCGCGATCGCTTCATGGAAGAGTTTCGCGAGCCCAGCAAGGACTTGCTCGATCAATTGATGGCTACCAATGGCAAGGGCTCACTCGCCCTGATCGCGCTGGTGCACGACGATGGTGTGTTGAGGGAAGTGGGTATCGCCCGTTACAGCAGTATCGGCCTGGCTGGTCAGTGCGAGTGCGCGGTTACGGTGGCTGATAAGTGGCAGCATCTTGGACTGGGCACCCGATTGATGGAGCATCTGATCGATCAGGCGCGGCAACACCGCTTTCGCCGCATGGTGTCGTTCGATGCAGCGTCAAACGGGTCGATGCGTGATCTGGCCCGCAATCTCGGATTTCATCGAGCGACCGACCCCGGCGACGCTACCCAGGTGATTCATTCCTACGATCTTTGACGGGGTCAGGGTTGCACTGTTCCGCTCCTGTCTCGTTGCCTGGCAGTTGGCAGGTGGATCGATTTGCAAGGGCGTCCGTGGAAAGCCGACTAGCTCGTTTTTGACCATTTTATTTCATGGCAGACGTCGCTCACGCACGAATCATCTGTCTGGGTTGCCGCTCGCAGTGAGGTGGCCGAAGGCCGCAGGTGAGGCGTTTTCAAAATGGTCCACCAGCAGCTTCACGAAGGCGCTCACGCGCGCGCTCACATGCCTGTGCGAGGGGTATAGCGCCCAGACTTCGATATGACCGTCGGCGCGGGTGCCCCAGTCGACCAGCCTGCCGGCCACGATGTCGGCCTGTACCAAGGAGCGCGGCATTGCCGCCGCACCGATGCCGGAAAGCACTGCATCATGAATCATCCCCATCGATGACAGGCGCAGCACGGTGCGGGTTGCGATCGTTAGCACGCTGCGTGCGCGGATGAGCTGCCAGGGCGCATCGGTTGGTGTGCGGGGCAGGGCGATGGCGGGAACGGAGACGTCACGCGACCTCACTGGCCTCGTCAGCGACGGGGCGGCCACGACAATGAGCGCATCGCGCAGAAAGCAGCGTCCGGCAAGGTTAGTCGAAGGGTCGGGATTGGCCCGGATGATCAGGTCGAAGTCGTCATCCACCGGATCGACGAAACGGTCTTCGGTGACGACTTCCAGCTGCACCTGCGGATACGCCAGCACATAATCCGCGGCAATGCGGCCCAACCCGCGCTGGCCGAACAGCACCGGCGCACTGATGCGCAGTCGTCCGCGTGGCGCGCTGACGCCGCGGCTCAATGTTTCGCCCACTTCATCGATGTGTTCCAGCAGTGATCGGGTTTGTTCTTGCAGCTCCCGGCCCTCCTCGGTGAGGTGCAGTTCGTGGCCGCCGCGTTCGAACAGGCGCACGCCCAGCGCGTCCTCAAGTTGACGAATGCGTCGGGACAGCGTGGCCTTGGGCCGCCCGGTAATCCGGGCCGCGCGGCCGACGCCTCCGTGTCGCGCCACTTCGTTGAAATCCGCCAGAGCAAGCAGGTCCATGGATGTTCCATCAGTGAGACAGGATGTCCACATTATGCGGCTATCGGTGCTTCTGGTGAAACATCAGGATGGGGCTGTCCAACCTATACACCACCCACGGAGATACCCCATGAACATTCTCGTAACTGGCAGCACCGGCACCATCGGCAGCCTCGTCGTCAGCGGTCTTGCCGCCCAGGGCGCAAGCGTCCACGCCCTGACTCGTGAACCGGCAAAAGCTTCGTTTCCCGCCGGCGTCACCGCGGTCAAAGGCGACATGACTGATGTCCCCTCGATGCGCGCGGCGCTGAAAAACGTCGATACGTTGTTCCTGCTCAATGCGGTGGTGGCCGATGAAGTCACCCAGGCGATCAGCACCCTCAGCCTGGCGCGCGAGGCCGGCATTGAGCGCATCGTCTATCTGTCGGTGCTCAACAGCGATGCCTACACCGATGTACCGCATTTCACCGGCAAGTACACGGTGGAGCGGATGATCGAGCAATTCGACCTGCCGGTGACGGTATTGCGCCCGTCCTATTTCATGCAGAACGACGCCATGCTGCGGGACGGTCTGCTGAAGCAGGGCCGCTACGGCATGCCGATCGGCGAGGTCGGCGTATCGATGGTCGATGTGCGTGACATTGCCGAGATCGCCGTCGATTCGTTGCTGCGACGGGCGCGTGCACAGTCACCGCTTCCGCGCGAAGTGATCGAGATCACCGGACCGGATGCGCTTACGGGTGATTTGCTGGCAACGATATGGTCCGGCGTGCTCGGCAAGCCCGTCACTTACGGCGGCAACGATCTCGATGCCTACGAAGGTTTCATGGCGGGCATCATGCCGTCATGGTCAGCCTATGACCTGCGTCTGATGCTGGGGCGTTTCCACGCCGACGGCATGCTGGGCAAGTCGCATGCGCTGAATATTCTCACGGGGCTGCTCGGCCACCCGCCGCGTCGCTATCGCGATCTCGCCGAAGAGTTGGCGAAATCCTGGCAGTCTGCCTGAGAGCCAGCAGGCCGCCGGAAGGCGGTGGGAGGAACGCTCTTGTCAGCCAAGGAGGGCGAAGAGCGATTCCCACGATGGAGAACGCCGAGGCAGTTGCGCTTTCCCATGGAACACTCAAGTCAGTTCGGAGAGGGCAAGCAACCGGTATGCCAGGGATGCTGGCCTTGCCTGCCTGGGCAAACCGCGCCTGCGCCCGGACGAGTTCCTTCGTGTTGTGGTCGCGATCAACGGCGCGCAAAAATTGCCGTTGTGATCGCGGGCCTGGAGGTCGCTCTGGTCATCAGCTGGCGGAAGGTGAGGTAGGCTTGATTGCGTATCCGGAGGGCGGCCGGACGGTGGCTGAGCAGGGAAGGTCAGGCGACGGATTGGATAACGGGGAGCAACCGATGGCACGACATTTTCGGCGATGGGCCTGTGCTCTACTGGGCGGCCTGCTGCTTGCAGGTCATGTCTGTGCCATGGACGTGGCGGTCGACGGTCGGTCAGTGCTCCCGCTGAGCGATGGTTGGCACTTCCGCTACACCCGCACTTCGGGTGATGCGAAGGCGATGACTGCCACCACACTGGATGACAGCAGTTGGCAGAAAATATCGCTGCCGCACACGTGGAACCACTTCGGCGAATACCGGCTGACTCGCTCGGCCGATATCGACAGCGAGCAGGGCGTGGGCTGGTATCGCCTGAAGCTCGCCGGGTCAAGTATTCCAGCGCGGCAGCGGCACTATCTGCAGTTCGACGGCGTGGGCAACGTGGCCGACGTGTGGGTCAATGCCGTGCACGTGGG
>JBDTXA010000001.1:0-98799 GCA_040006415.1 Rhodanobacter sp. | reverse complement strand
ACATCGCCATGCCGGGCATGGCTTCGGAGTCGGTGAAGGACGCTGGCACCGAGAAGGCGATGCCGGCGATGAATCACGGCACGATGTCGGGCATGGATCACGGTGCCATGGATCACGGCAGCATGCCAGGCATGGGCCCGAATTCGGCGCCTTCGCAGGGCGCCATGTCGGGCATGTCCATGGACTCGATGCAGGGCGGTAGCGCGCCTCCGGATGCACGCAGTCCTGACTACTCCGACGGCGTCGGTTACGGTTCGATGAAGCCGGACATGGGTGGCAAGCGCGCAATCGGCATGCTCCTGTTCGATCAGCTCGAGGCCGTCGACAGCCGCAACAGCAACGGTCAGTCCTTCGAGCTGAGCGGCTGGTATGGCCGCGATAAAAACAAACTGTGGCTGCGCGGCGAGGGCGACATCAGCCATGGCAAGATCGAGGGCGGGGACGTTGAGGCGTTCTGGAACCATGCCATCGCTACCTATTGGGGCACCATGTTGGGTGTGCGCCACGATCTGGGTGCAGGCCCGAACCGCAACTGGCTTGCTTACGGGGTCGAAGGTCTGGCACCTTACTGGTTCAAGCTTGAGGCAACCGGTTATGTGGGCGAGTCAGGCCGCACGGCAGCGCGCCTGCGTGCCAACTACGAAGTGTTGTTCACGCAGCGGCTGATCCTGGAGCCGGAGCTGGAATTCAATCTCTACGGCAAGAACGATCCGGCCCGTCGCATCGGTAGTGGCCTCTCGGACGTCTCGCTCGGCTTGCGGCTTCGCTATGAAATTCGCCGGGAGTTTGCGCCTTACATCGGCATCAACTGGGTGCGCCGCGTCGGCACCACGGCGGACTATGCGAGAGCCGACGGACAACATATCTTCGACCAGCGGCTGGTTGCTGGCATCCGCATCTGGCTTTAAGGGAATCGCCTCATGAAAAAGCAAATCAAACGCCACAGCATCACCGTCATCGTTGTTCTCGTCGTGCTGGCCATCGGCGCCGGGGCTTTCGTGTATTCGGGCCTCTACAATATCGGCGCCGATGATCACCACACCAAACCGGTATTCACGATGTTGCAGACGCTGCGTGATCGATCGATCCACATGCGATCCAAGGACATCAAGGTACCCAACCTGGAAGATCCGCAGCTGATCCTTAAAGGCGCCGGTCAATACGCCGCCATGTGCACGCAATGCCACCTCAAGCCTGGCATGAACGACTCCGAGATTCGCCCGGGCCTGTACCCCCAGCCTCCGAATCTGGCGCAGATGCATGTTGACCCCAAAGGTGCCTTCTGGGTGATCAAACACGGCATCAAGATGAGCGCCATGCCGGCTTGGGGCGGCAGCCACGACGATCCGACCATCTGGAGCATGGTCGCGTTCTTGCAGAAGCTTCCGGGCATGACCCCGCAGCAGTACAAGGACATCGTCGCAAAAGCTCCGCCGGATGACGACATGGACATGGAGGACGGTGACGCTCACAACCACACCCACAGCAGCGACGGCTCCCACGACGGCGGCGTACACCACTCGTCTCAATCGGCAGGCGCAACCCAACCCGATGATCATGAACATCGATAGTGCGATCAGCGGGTTTTGGGACTCATTCACAGCGCCTTGCTTGCGAGTTTTGTAAGTGTGACAGCCGTGCCGACCGTCGTGAAAAGCATTCGACTTCCAGGTTTTTGCTCATGGATCGCACCGGAGTAAATAACACCTACAAAAAGAAAGAGCACCGAGTCGACATCTACCGCATGCTGACGGACAAGCACATCTTTCCGCTAGCCTGAAGTCACTTCACCTGCTGAGATCCGACGGGCGTCAAGTCCGTTACCACTGGCTGACGACGCGTGCTGAAACCGCTGCCTTCAGACATTTCCTGGAGCTTCTCTGAGCCTGCGGCGACTATGTCGGCTGGTTGTGGACCCGGAGTCTGCAGACATCCGGAAAATGACGATGCCAAAACTTCCCAGCTGGCTCCCCCGTTCTTGCTACCGTTTCACTGGTGATCGCGGCACTAAGTACCTTGATCATTTTGATCGACATCGTTCGCGGTCATCGGCAGAAGATGTGGATCATGAACCTGGTCTGGCCGAGCACCGCACTGTGGTCAAGCCCTCTGGGACTATGGGCTTACTTTGCCGTAGGTCGTCTTTCAGGCAAAAGCGAGGTTCAGCGCGCCAGGGTACTTGGTCACGAACCACGGGAAAAGCGAAAGCCGTTCTGGCAAACCGTCGGTGTCGGTGTGATCCATTGCGGGGGGCGGTTGCACCTTGGGGGACATAGCCGCAGAGTGGTTTGTGGTGGCTGTTCCGATTTCCGTTGCCGGTAGTGCCACCTTCGGAACGTGGATGCTCGATTTCGTAGTCGCTTTTCTGCTTGGAATCGCGTTCCAGTATTTCACCATCCAACCGATGCGGGACCACTCGGTCAAGGACGGTCTGAAAGCGGCGTTGAAAGCGGACACCCTCTCCGTTACCGCTTGGCAGGTGGGCATGTACGGCTGGCTGGCGTTGACACTTCCCTTCTTTTTCTCGCCGGAGATGTTGCCCAAGTCGCAGCCGAGGTTCCGGTTCATGATGCAGATTGCCGTGATTTTTGGGTTCCCGACCAGCTACCCCGTGAACTGGTGGTTACGCAAGGGATGGAAGGAAGCCATGTAGTTGGCTACCGGCGCCTTTTCAAACGAAAATTACAGGATGAACTCCAGGGTATGCGTAGGATGCCGAGAAAGATGAACGCGTGGCTTGCCACCGAGAAAGCTCAAGCCTCTGTCTAAAGGGGCAAAGTGGGGATCCAAACGGTTGAAGTAACAGGACGACCATTCCCGGTCAGCCAGCTCGCGCCAGACCTTGGATGCGCCTTCCTCTTCAACCTCCCTACACATTTACGCGCGCAGGCTGCCGGTGTTGCGTCTGGCAACCTGCTACTGGAGACAAATCATGAAGAATGTGTCGAAAAAATCGCTGGTATCGATGCTCGGTTTGTTGGCGCTGGTCCTGGCCCTCGGCGGTTCTGCTTGGGCGCAGGACACCACGCCCACCGGCAGCGGTCAGGGAATGGACAAGATGGGTGCGATGCATTCGGACATGAAAAGCATGCACAAGAACATGCAAAAAAACATGATGGGCATGCACATGATGCCCGCCACCGTGACCGAGGCAGATACAACCACGGGTGTCGTTGATGTCATGTCAGGAGGCATGGCCCTGAAAGTCCATTTTCCGCCGAAATCGATGGCGAGTCTGAAAGCGGGCGACAAGATTACCCTGCACATGGGTTTCAGCAAACCTTGAGCGATCGGTGCCCGCGTCCAGAAGTTGAGGGCGCGGGTTCGTTGCGTCAACTCCAATGATGATGGTCTCCCTGGATTCTTTTCCCGTTCGAGGTGCGCGCGGGCGGTACGCGTGCTTGTGTGACAGATGTTGGCTCTTATCCAGACCGCCAATGCACCTCGGGGCATGGCTGGTCACACCAATCTCTCTGTCACAGCCGATAGTTACCCTTCCGGGAGAGCAATCATGCTGGATGGAGCCATGCTGCTCTGGTTTCTGCTCACCGGCTTGTCGGTGCTTTATGTCGTCATCGACATTCAGTCCACACCGGAATCGCCAGTTCTCAAATGGGGTTTCGTCCTGCTGACGGCATACACCGGCCCGTTGGGCGCTTTTCTTTACGTGTTGGGCTGTCGTGAGCCGCTGCCGGGGCTACATGAGCGCTATGTCGCCACACGGTGGCGGCAGGTGCTCGGCTCGACCATGCACTGCGTGGCCGGCGATGGGGTGGGCATTCTTGCAGGAGCCGTGATTGCCAGCGTGCTGCAGTTACGGGCCGTGCTGGATGTCACACTCGAGTATCTTTTGGGATTCGGTTTCGGCTGGACGATTTTCCAGGCGTTGTTCATGCGAGGCGATGCCGGCGGGTCCTACAAGGCCGCGCTGCGCCATACCTTCATCCCTGAATTGCTGTCGATGAACGCACTGATGTTCGGCATGGTGCCGACCATGTTGCTGGCCATGAAATACGTACATGGCGCACACGATCCTGCCGGGCCAGAGTTCTGGTTCGTGATGTCGATGGCATTGTTGGTGGGTTTTTTGATGGCCTATCCGATGAACTGGTGGCTGGTCTCCCGGCATTTGAAGCACGGCATGATGACGGTTCGTCCAGCGATCGAGCAAGGAAATCACGAAGCACGCGATGGCATCCATGCCATGAGCGGCACCGCGTCACATATGGCTGCTCCAGCTGCACACGCGGAGACAAAAAAAGTTCCACGCCACACTCTCGCGGGCATAACGCTGCTGTCTTTCCTTCTGTTTGCAGCCGGTCTGGGTATTTCGGCTTATCTTGGCGGTTTTTAATGAATTGCCTGGTCAAGGCGATCGGTCGGCACTTCCTTTCGGCCAGTTGGTTGGGGTTGGCATTACCTGCGCCGATGCCAGCACAATGAGGCTAGCTGCCGTGCTGAACGAATGGTGTTCGGCTTCAGCGCGACCGAGCCGTTACCCTTCGCCATGGCAGTGGAACGCAGCGCAACCGTCATGATCAAAGCGAGCGTGTTACGTGAACGGAACCCATCCATCTGTTGTTGCCAATGCATGTGCCGGTGTCTGTGCATCGCCCGCATCCGCTGAAGCGCTTAACAGCGAATGCTTTTGTATCGCCGTTGATGTCCCTGCGCTTCAAGGCAGGCTCGACGATGTACTTGGCGCGTACGGACTGCCCAGCACGTTGGCTGTCACCCATCCGCATTTATTCTCGGCACTGCCGCTGTATGTGTCGCGTCGTCACCTTGAACAGGCGGCCAGGATAGTTGCCGCCGTCGAGGAAGTGGCCGCATTGCCGGTCTACCAATCGGCCGTACTGGCTTGGGCACCCAATATCGCGCGCTTTGATCCGGGGTCACCTGGCGGATTGCTCGGACTGGACTTCCATCTGGGCATCGACGGGCCACGACTCATCGAGATCAATACGAACCCGGGCGGCGTCTTGTTGAACGCTATTCTCGGGCAGGCGCAACGCTTGTGCATGCCCGAAATCACCAAGCCGCCTACAGCATTAGGGAAAGTCGACGGCGACATCCTGGGGGTCATGCTGACTGAATGGCAGCTGCAACGTGGCTCCGCACCCTTGGGCCTGGTGGTCATTGTCGATGAGTCGCCGACGCAGCAGTATCTCTACCCGGAGTTCCTGTTGTTTCGTGAACTTTTTCGACGGCATGGCTACCGCGCCGAGATTTGCGGTCCCAAAGACCTTGTCCTGAGAGACGACTGTCTTTGGCTGGGTGAAAGCGGCGTCGATTTTGTCTACAACCGGCTCACCGACTTCGCGTTCCAGCAGCCGGCGCACGCTGGCCTGCGAAGCGCTTACCTGACCGGCAAGGTGGTTGTCAGTCCGCATCCGCACGCACACGCGCTGTATGCGGACAAACGCAATTTGAGCTTGATAGGCAGCCGCGATTTTTTGGAGTCGATCGGTGCCAGCAAGACCTCGATGGACGCATTGGCCGCTGGTGTTCCAAAGACCGAACTGCTGACACCAGACAATCGTGACGCCATGTGGGCCGGGCGACGTCATCTGTTTTTCAAGCCAGCAGCCGGTTTCGGGAGCAAGGCCGCGTACCGTGGGGACAAGCTCACGCGTCGGGTATGGGATGAAATGGCAGACGCCACCTACGTAGCGCAGGCATTGGTGACACCCAGCGAACGCCGGGCAGATGCACAGTCGCCCCCGTTCAAGGTCGACATCCGCTGCTACGCCTATCGCGGCAAAGTGCTGCTTTATGCCGGACGGATATACCAGGGGCAAACCACCAACTTCCGGACTCCCGGCGGTGGGTTTTCTCCCGTGTTGACCGGTGAGGACGGAGGATAATTGCGGGCGCGCCACTCGGGCACACCTTTCGGCAAGGTGGCAAACAGCTCGTTTACGCCAGAGTATCGGGCGTACGCCGAATACTGTTTGTTGACTCACATCAATCCAGATTTCGTGTTTCAAGGTAGATTACCCGTCATGGCCCGCCACTTCCGTCTCCGTTGCGTCTCACGTCGCCGCCTCATCTGGCTGGTGTCGCTGCTGCTGCTGTGGCAGCAGGTGGCGCTCGCTGCCTACGCCTGTCAGGTGGCGCCCGAGACCATCGGCCAAATGACGGCGACGACAGCGGTCTCGATGAACTCGATGGACGGCGATTGCCCGGACATGCGCGGCTCGCCGTCCAATCCGCTGTGCCAGAAGCACTGTGCACCTGACCATGCCACCCAAGTGGATGTCCGCCCGACGTCGGTGCCGCTCAGCGCGTTGACGGCAGTACCGCCGATGTTGATGTCGGTCGCGATCGTCTCGCTGCAATCGGATCGATTCCTGGCGCGACTCGATCCGCGGCGAACGCTTCCATTTGTTCCCCGACTGTTGTTCTGTTCGCTCCTGATTTGATCTGACGCGTCGTGTCTTGACCGACGTGGCGGCATGCCTCCGAAGCGTGCCGCGATCTTAGATCGACGGAGTGTTCACCCATGTTTTCGATTTCTTTTGCCCGACGCCGGGTGGCGTTGGGTCTGGCGTTGCTTCTTTACGGAGCCTCGGCCATGACGGCCTATGCCGTCGAACCGCCGTTGACGTTTGAGGCTGCCGTTCAACGAGGCTTGGCGAATGCGCCGCAGCTTGCGGCGCGCAGTGCGGACGTCGACGCGATGCATGAGGAAGCCGCTCGTGCCGGTCGTTTGCCCGACCCATCGCTGACGGTCGGCATCGCCAACTATCCGGTCACCGCGCCCGGTGCTTTCAGCCTGCGCTCCAACCCGATGACGATGCGTGCGATAGGCATCATGCAGACCATTCCTTCAAAGGCCTTGCGCGACGCAAGGCAGCAGTCGGCGGGCGCGCAGATCGACTCCGCGCAGGCGACTCGCGCTGCGACCATGCAGACGCAGCAGGAAACCATCGCGAATGCCTGGATCGGGGTATGGGCATATGCCAGGCAGCGCGCCCTGTTGCGGGACCTTCAGGACGAAAGTGCGCTGGCGGTAAAGCTGGCAAAAGCGCGCCTGCGCGGCGGTGAGGGAAGCGCTACGGACGTACTTGCGGCGCGCGCCGACGCGCTGACACTGGACAACCAGCTGGAGGGTAACGAGGCTGCGCTTGACGGTGCCCGCGTGAGCTTGGAGCGCTGGCTTGGCGACAGCGACATGCGTCTGGCTGAACCTCCTGATTTCTCCACACTTCCGATGGATCGCGCCGAACTGGAGCGGTCGATCGATCAGCAGGCACCCATGCAGCGTTGGCAAGCCCGCGAACAGGTGGCGGACGCTGCGCTCGCCGAAGCGCGAGCAGCGAGGCATCCCGACTGGAGCGTGGGACTGTCTTATGCAAACCGTGCCCCCGGCTTGTCGGACACCGTGTCCGTGCAGGTGGGAGTCAGCCTGCCGTTGTTCACGCGCAATCGTCAAGACCGCGGCATCAGCGCCAAATACGCCGAGCGGGATGCTGTCCTGGCCGATCACGAGGACGCGCGTCGCGCTCAGCGCGAAGCCGTGGCACGGGCTATCGCGACGTGGCAAGGCTGGAGCCGGCAGATTGTGCGTGATGAGGAAACGTTGCTCCCGTTGACGCGCGATCGCACCCGCACCGCGCTCGCTGGTTACCGCGGTGGTGGTTCGTTACAGCCCTGGCTGGATGCACGCCGCGATGAAATCCAGTTGCGCCTCAACTACGCCGACGCGCTTGCCGCGCGTGCCCAGCTGTGGGCGTCGCTGGCCTACCTTTTACCCTCTTCGGAGATGACGCCATGAAGCGCTGGACTTTCATACTCGCTGCCGTTCTGGCGCTTGTTGGCATGCTTGCACTGGGCGTTTTTCTCGGGCGTCGCAGTGCACCAGCAACTGATGCGGTAACGAGCGGGAGCACCGGCAACAACGACAAGAAAATTCTGTACTGGTACGACACGATGGTGCCGCAGCAGCACTTCGACAAACCGGGCCTGTCGCCGATGGGCATGCAGATGGTGCCCAAGTATGCCGGTGACGCCGGCGCCGACCGGGACACCGTGCAAATCGACCCGTCGACCGAACAAAACCTCGGCATGCGCACAATCACGGTCAAACGGGGCCAACTGCAGCGCGACGTACGCGCCTCCGGCACCGTGGCCTGGGATCTGCGTCAGGCTCAAACCATCAGTGCCCGCGCCAACGGCGTCATCGACCAGCTCTTTGTGCGCGCGCCGTACGAGTCGGTCAAGGCGGGACAGCCGCTGGCAGCCATCATCTCCCCGCAATGGAACGCTGCCGCGCAGGAATACCTGGCGCTGGCCGATGCGCAGTCCGCCGACGCGCGTGCACTGCGCGACGCCGCTCGCGAGCGGCTGCATGTGCTGGGCATGGACAACGCGCAGATCCGTGCCTTGCACGGCAGCAGTACGCGCATCGTCATCAGCGCAAAGATGGATGGCGTGGTGGGCGCATTGGACGTGCGCGAAGGGCAGCAGATCAGTACGGGCATGCCGATCATGACGATTAATGGTCTCGACACCGTCTGGCTGGAGGCAGCATTGCCGCAGGCACAAAGCGCCGGCATTGTTGCCGGCACCCCAGTACAAGCGCGCGTCAGCGCACTGCCGGGCATGATCTTCAACGGTCGCGTTGAAGCGTTGTTGCCAGACGTCGATCCGATGACGCGCACGCAACGAGCGCGCATCGTGCTGGATAACCCCGGGCACCGGCTGTCACCGGGCATGTTTGCCGAGGTGACCTTCGCCGGCGCCACCAGCGGCACCGCGCATCCCCTGGTCCCCGATGAGGCATTGGTCAGCACAGGCACGGATACGCGGGTGATCGTGGCCGACGGCAAGGGACGCTTCAAACCGGTCGCAGTGCGCCCCGGGTTTTCCTCCGGTGGCATGACCGAGATACTTGCCGGCCTGCGTGGCGGCGAACAAGTAGTGGTCTCGGGTCAATTTTTGATCGACTCCGAAGCGAGCCTTTCCGGCGCCTTGCAACGGCTGGATACGGCCGCGCCCGCAAGCGCCGCAAGCGCCGTGCCCGGGATGTCGATGCCGGCGCCGGGTGGGTCGTCATCGACTACGCCTCCCAGCACGATGTCAGCCAATCCCGCAGATCCACCTGTGCCGATGAAGGGGATGTCGATGAAAGGCGTGCCCGTACCGACCAGCAGCACGCAGGAGCCGCCGCAATGATTGCCCGCATCATTCACTGGTCGATTGCCAATCGCTTCCTGGTACTGCTGGGGGCGATCGTGCTGGCCATCGCCGGCGTATTGTCCCTGCGCAGCATTCCGCTCGATGCCTTGCCGGATCTGTCCGATACTCAGGTGATCATTCGCACCAGCTGGGCCGGTCAGGCGCCGCAGATCGTCGAGGATCAGGTCACTTATCCGCTGGCCACCACCATGATGTCGGTGCCTGGCGTCAAGACGGTGCGGGCCTATTCGTTCTTCGGCGATTCCTACGTCTATGTGCTGTTCGACGACAACACCGATCTGTACTGGGCGCGCTCGCGCGTGCTCGAATATTTGAGCCAGGTGCGCGACAAGCTGCCGACCGGGGTCAGTCCCGCGCTGGGACCCGATGCCACCGGGGTGGGCTGGATCTACGAATACGCTCTGGTCGATCACACCGGCAAGCATGATCTGGGCGAGTTGCGCGCGCTGCAGGACTGGTTTCTGCGCTATCAGCTGAAGACCGTACCGAACGTGGCTGAGGTGGCCAGTCTGGGCGGCATGGTGCGTGCCTGGCAGATCGTTCCCGAGCCGCAGAAGTTGGCGGCCCTTGGTATTACCGTGTCGCAGCTGGAGGACGCGATCAACCAGGCCAACGGTGCCACCGGCGGCTCGGTGATCGAGCAGGGCGAGGCCGAGCTGATGGTGCGCAGCATCGGCTACCTTCGCAACGCCGAGGATTTCCGCCATGTCCCCGTGAAAACTGGTACCGACGGCACACCGGTGCTGCTCGGCCAGGTGGCGACGGTGCGGCGCGGCCCGACCTTCCGCCGCGGCATCGCCGAGCTGGACGGCCAGGGCGAAGTAGCCGGCGGCGTCATCCTGCTGCGCGACGGCAAGAACGCGCTGACCACAATCGAGGCAGTGCAAGTCCGAGTGAAAGAACTGCAGAAAAGTCTGCCCGCGGGCTTGGAGATCGTGCCGACCTACAACCGGGCCGAGCTGATCAAGGCGTCGGTCAGCAACTTGTCGCAAAAGCTGATCGAGGAGTTTATCGTCGTCGCGCTGGTGTGCCTGCTGTTCCTGTGGCATCTGCGCTCGGCGCTGGTGGCCGTGCTGACCTTGCCGCTGGGCGTGCTCGCCGCCTTCATCGTGATGCGCTGGCAAGGCGTATCGGCCAACATGATGTCGCTGGGCGGAATCGCGATTGCGATCGGTGCGATGGTCGACGCCGCCGTGGTGATGATCGAGAACACCCACAAGCATCTGGAAACGTGGAGGGTCGCGCACGAGGATCGGGAACCGACGTCGATCGAACACTGGGGCGTGGTGGGAGCGGCCGTGGCCGAGGTGGGGCCGGCGCTGTTCGTCAGCCTGCTGGTGATCACGCTGTCGTTTCTGCCGGTGTTTGCGCTGGGCGCGCAGGAAGGTCGGCTGTTCAAGCCGCTGGCGTTTACCAAAACTTATTCGATGGCGGCGGCCGCCGGTTTGTCGGTCACCCTGATTCCGGTGTTGATGGGTTATCTGGTGCGTGGGCGTATTCGTCCGGAGCACACTAATCCGCTCAATCGGGCGATCAGTGCCGCTTACCGCCCACTGCTCGGACTGGCGATGCGCGCCCCCCGTTTGACGTTGCTGTTCGCCGCGTTGGTGACGCTTACCGCCGCGCTGCCGCTGGCGCGGCTGGGCAGCGAATTCATGCCCTCGATCAATGAAGGCAGCCTGCTCTACATGCCGACCGCCTTGCCGGGCATCTCGGCTGGCAAGGTTTCCCAGCTCCTGCAGCAAACCGATCGCATGCTGAAAACTGTGCCTGAGGTGGCACATGTGTTCGGCAAGGCAGGCAGAGCAGACTCGGCAACCGATCCGGCACCGCTATCAATGTTCGAAACCACGATCACGTTCAAGCCGAAGCAACAGTGGCGCGCGGGTATGACCATTGCCAAACTGAAGGTTGAGCTCGACAAGGCGGTCCACGTTCCCGGGTTGAGCAACCTGTTTGTCTACCCGATCCGCAACCGCATCGACATGCTGGCCACTGGCATCAAGAGCCCGATCGGGATCAAGGTGCTGGGTCCGAAACCGGCGGAGCTGCAGCGTCTCGCCGGGCAGATCGAATCCGTGGTCAAACAGGTGCCAGGGGTCAGTTCGGCCGTATCTGATCGGGCAGCCGGCGGGCGTTACGTCGACGTCACCATCCATCGCGACATCGCCGCGCGCTACGGACTGAGCCAGTCACGCGTGCAGGCGCTGATCAAGACCGTGGTCGGCGGTGCGCCGATCGGTGAAACGGTGGAGGGGCTGCAACGTTACCCGATCGTGCTGCGCTATCCGCGAAGAGATCGCGATTCGGTGGCGGCGCTGCGCACGCTGCCGATCATTGCCACCGGCGGCGCCCAGGTGACGCTCGGCCAGATTGCCGATATCAGCATGAGCGCCGGGCCACCGATGCTGAAAAGCGAGAATGGGCGGCTGACCACCTATGTCTACGTGGACACCACCGGGCAGGACCTGTCGGCCATGGTAAAAACTTTGCAGCAAACCGTCGCCGAGCAGGTCACCTTGCCCCAGGGCTACACGCTGAACTGGTCCGGCCAGTTCGAATACCTGCAGCATGCTGTCGAACGCCTGAAGCTGGTGGTGCCGGCCACACTCGGCATCGTGTTTCTGCTGATCTATCTGGTGTTCCGGCGCGCCGCCGAGGCGGCGATCATCATGCTGACCGTTCCGCTCGCGCTTGTTGGCGGCCTGTGGCTGGTATGGCTGCTCGGGCAGGCCATCTCGGTGGCCAGCATGATCGGCTTCATCGCGCTCGCGGGCGTCACGGCCGAATTCGGCGTGATCATGATGCTTTATCTGCGCAACGCCTGGGACCGCGAGTTGGAGATCAATCCACATGTCGATGAGGTCGCCCTGAACGCAGCCATTCGTGAGGGCTCGCTGCAGCGGGTGCGCCCGATTGCCATGACCGTCGCGGTGATCATGGCGGGCCTGTTGCCGATACTGTTCGGTACCGGAGCCGGCTCGGAGGTGATGCAGCGCATCGCCGCGCCCATGATCGGCGGCATGATCACCGCGCCAGTGCTGTCGATGCTGGTGATTCCAGCGCTGTTCCGCTTGCTGATGCTTGGTCGCATTCGCCGCGCGGCCGATCCGAAGGAGGGCAGCCTCTAAGATAGTCGACGGCATCCCGGAGCGACCATGATTGCTTTTTGCCGAAGCAACGACTCAAGCCGCGAGGTCGAGCAGATGCATGCCGTCCGCGCCACCGGTTACCTTTTTCATGATCTTCAGCACGATCCGTTCGAGGTGGTACCGATGAATAGCAAGCCCATTCTGAAAAGCGTTCTGACTTGCCCGCATTGTGGGCATCACACCATCGAGATCATGCCGACGAACGCCTGCCAGTACTTTCACGAGTGTGTGGCATGTGGCGAATTGCTTCGTCCCCGGGCCGGCGATTGCTGCATTTTCTGCTCGTATGGCAGCGTGCCATGTCCGCCCATTCAGCAGCAAAAGACGTGTGGCGACTAGCAGGCCCCATTAGCTCGGCATCGTTCACGAGTCGCGTTTGACAGTCACGCGAACGACGTCTCCGTGCACGGCCAATGCTCTACGAATCTCGTCGGTTGCCATCGGAAAAAATGAAGCGAGCGCCGGAATGCAGGCGTATTCCCCCAAGGCCACACGCTGCACCTGCAAATCACTTACCACGGAAAATTGCTTGGTCAACGTAGTGCGAATCCGCTTGGGGATCGGTCCCGCGGAATGTGTTCGACATGGATGTGGTCGACGACACCGGCAATGTTGCCGCCGATTCGCAGGGTCGAATGCCGACCCCGACGGGTCAGGGCTCGCTCACTTCGACGCAAAGCGCTGGACGGTTACAGACAGCAGCACCAGCCTGCCGGATATTGGGATCATCGGGCGACTCTTCGATCGGCAGGGAGCCTGTGTCTGGATATGTACTGTCGCAGCATCATGCGCTGGAACGGCTTTGGCAAGACGGAGGGCAAGGGTGGGCGTAAAGGTTCGACCGCGTACCGAACTGGTTAGTGCTGTGCTGCGATCAGGAGAGCATGTGGCTCAAGAATGAACTCGGCGGTGGCGTACTGGCGGATGGCCAGGCGAAGTTGCGAGCCTGGACCATGACGGTCACTCCGGCGCCGCGTCAGGGATCTGGTTGAAACCTCCATCCAGGACCTGGGCCGGCGGACGGATGCCTCGTTGTACAAGGCCAAGAGCCGTGCTCGCGGCCGTGTTGTCAGCGATTGGTGGCCGCTTGAATCGACCTATTCGACAACGCCGATCGGTTTGGATCAATCCACCATGTTGTGACTTTCCGCGGTGCCCATCAATTCGGGCTGTTTCATGCGGCGAGTTTTGCGATTCAGCAGCGGGTGCACGAACACGGCAGCGAGAATGACCGCCACCCCGATGTAGAACCACCGATCAAGTTCACGCTGTTCGCCCAGCAGCAATATCGCCAGCACGATCGAATAGACCGGCTCCAGATTGGTCACCATCTGCGTGCCGAAAGCGGTGATGTGGCGCAGCGCCACCAAAGCCAGCGCGAAGGGCAGCAAGGTGCAGCCAAACGACAGCAACAGCAACAGCAGTGCGTCGTGCATGCTGGGCAGTACGAAGGCTGGACCCGTATGCGGCAGCAGCGGCGCGAGCGCGGTAAGAAAAAGCGTGCCGGCACCGAGTTCGATGCAGGTCACGGTCAGCGGATCGCCATGATCGACCAGTCGTTTGTTAAGTGATCCGAACAGCGCCACGAACAGCGCCGACAGCGCGCCGACCGCGATGCCAATGCGCATGTCGTCCGGAACCCCGCCGACCACCAAGGCCACGCCGGGTACCACAGCAATGCCAATCAGCAATTCACGCGAATCGAACTTTCGCTTGGCTACCCAGGGCTCGATGAACGACAGAAATACCGGGCCGAGCGCGATACACGTGGCGCCGACCGAGGCATTGGAGAGCTTGATTGCCGCATAGAACGTTAGCCAGTGCAGGGCGACCAGTACGCCGATGCCGGCGTAAGCCCAGCGAAGGCGTGCGGGCATCCTGCGCAGCCCGCGCCAGACGCGCGGCGTCATCAGCAACGCCAGCGCCACCAGCAACATGCGCCACCACACCAGCGGCAGGGCCGGCAGTGTGATCAGCTTGCCAAGGATGGCGGTAAAGCCCCACAGCAGCACGCAGAAGTGAATCTGCCATCGCGCTCGATTGACGGGTTGCATGGGGCGTCGCGTAAGAATCGGAGCGGGCATTCTAGCGCCCGCTGTCGCATTCAACGCACCGGCGAGGCTTATTTGTGCGATTTCGCTGGCGACTTTGCCGAAGGCATCATCTTGCCCGAGTCATGCAACTGTTGAAGCACGTTACGGCAGGTATTTTCGCCGTCGTTGTCGTGGCTAGGCGATACCAGGGCAAGCAGGGCGGCGACGGGTGCAGCAACCACTCCGAGTGCTATGGCTCCTGCGCCACGCGCCAGCAACGGTCCGGGTTCCACGCCCACATTCGGGTCTTTCAGGGTTCCCCTGACGTAGAGTGGGGAGCGCAAGGAGAATACGCGGAAGCCCTTGGTATGGGGCTTGACCTCCAGATCGAGTTTCTCGCTGCTCATGCTAACGGTGCCATCGACGTTGATCACCGCGTCACCGGTGTCGAAGACGAACAGGCGCATGTCGAACAAACCTTTGGTGGCGGTCATGTCGGTCGCGGCACAGTTGATCTTTACCGTCTTGTCACCGAACAGCTTGCCGATGATGATATTGCCTACGTTGAGGCCTGCGGTTTCCAGCAGGGTCTTGCTGATCGCGCCGTCGTTCATCAGCAACTTCAATTCGCCGTCCGCGCTGCCAAGCAGGGCCGCGATGGAGTTACCGCTGGCATCCAGCGCGACATCGCCATTGATCTCGCCGAAACTGGTCTTCATTGGCCCGAAGGTTGGAAAAAGCTGCTTCAGTTTCATATGTCGCGCGTTTAGCTTGAGCAGGCCGTGCATCGGCATGCGGCTGCCATCGAGCGTGATGTTGCTGCGCACTGTGCCACCGGCCACGCCAAAACTCAGTGGATCCAGATACAGCGCACCGTTTTTCATCACCAGATGCGTGCTTAGTGAATCGATTGGCAGTGCATCTCCATGCAAAATGCGCGCGCCGGAAAAGTGTACGTCGGCATCCATGGCTTGCCAGCGGTCAGTGCGAAACGGTTCCACTGGCAGCGCCTTGCCCGCTGGCTGCATCGTGCCGTCGCCACGCTGTTCTTTTTCCGCATTCGAATCGGCACCGATCAGCGGAGCGAGGTCGGCAAACTGCAGCAGTTTCGAATGCAGGTCTCCACTTAGCGTCGGGCGTTTGCCACCGGTGACAAAGAGCAGGTTGCCGGCCAAGTCGCTGCCGCCGACGCGGCCGTGGAAATTCTGATAATTGAATCGACTGCCGCTGTCGTGCAGCTCGGCCGTCAGGTGACCTTCGGTGGCGTAGTGCGGTGTATCGGGCAGGGTGATGCCGGTAATCGGATACAGCTTGGCCATGCTGGAGCCGGAGAACCACAGGCGTACATCCAGGGCGCCTAGATGGGCCGGATCCGTCAGCGTGCCGACGATGGCAATATGGCTGTCGCCGACGCGAACGTCGGCTTGAACAGGGAAGGGATCCTTCGCATTCTGCAAGGCCAGCACGCCGCCGGTCTTGCCTTGTCCACTGAGGGAATTGCCCTTGTAGGTGCCTTCGGCTTTCCATCCGAACAGGTAAACGGTTGACGCGTTGGGATTGCCAATCGTCGTTTTTTCTCCGTGTTTGTCGGCTGGAGCACGGGCGATTGCGTTGCCCGCGCCGGTGGGGGCGGATTTTCCGGCCTGCGCACGCGAGTCGTCCGATTGCTCAGCAACGATCTGGTCGTAGGGAATCGGACCGTTCAACGGTTGCACCGTCACTTGCATCTTCACCGCGCTGGCGGCGTCATCCAATGCAATCCGGCCGCGGTCGAAACCGATGGATCCGAGGTTGAGCTTCCAGGCTGACGGAGCCTCGCCCTTGGCCAACGTTAGATCCCAGGTGGCTCTTCCTTGCTTGTCGCGTTCAAGGTCGACATTCGGCCTGACGAGCTGCAGCGACGGCACATTGATGTGATGCGCCAGCAGTGGGAGTGGTGACAAGCGAAATTGAAGCGCATCCAGTTGGGCGAGCTTCGGCCGCGCGGCCCAAGCCGGGTTGCCGATGGAGACGTCTTTGGCCGTGAACTGCGGCCAGGGAACGAGCGAACTCAGCCAACCGCCTGTTCGATCGCGTTTCCAGCGCACGCTAAGGTCGCCGTTGATGGCGAACGGTCGACCGATGGCCTGGCTGACCTTGTCGTTGATGAACGGCTTGAGCCGATTCCAGTCGAATGTGGCGATCACGATGACCGCGACGATGATGAGAGCCAGCACTACTCCCGCGATCCAGCTCAGCACCTTGCGGCTGCGGTTCATCTCGTCACTCCGGGCGTCGGTTCAAATGGGCGTGCCCACAGCAGGCATATGCTCCCACTCATAGCTGGTGAGGTGAAAAAGTTATGTCGTGACAGGTGGCCGCTTTCAGATTCCATTCACGCGGAGGCTTCACGTGCAGCGGGCGGCGAGGTCAGACCGCGATCCGGGTTTCCGCGCGTCGGCTGATGCAATAGACCACGGCGGGCGGCAGGTTGAGCAAGGTGCTTCCGACACGTCGTGACTGCAGATTCAGTCGCTTCAGCAGGGAGGGCGGAAAGGGGCAGCGCGGGGCATAGGTGAACTGGTAGAACATCCCATCGTGACGCAGTTGTCGATCAAACACGCCCCGCACAATGGCCTCGACCTGGCTGGTCCGCATGGAGAGCAGCGGCAGTCCGCTGACTACGGCGCAGGCTCGTTCGTCCCCGAACACGGATATGGTGTCGCCCAAATGTGCAGCATCCATCCGCAGCAGGATCGCCTTTGGATAGCGACGGGCCAATGCGTCAGCAAAGCGCGGATCGGTCTCGATCAACGCCAGTCGGTGCGGCGGAAAACCTCGAGCCATCAGCGCGCGGGTTATTGAACCGGTTCCCGGACCCAGTTCGATGACCGGCCCACTCGTCGGACTGACATCGGCGGTCATCAGACGGGCAAGCGCGGTGCCCGAAGGCGTTACCGCGCCAATGCTGCGCGGATCGCGCAACCATGCTTGCAAAAAAGCCAGGGTGTCGTTCAACCGCATGCAACACGTTCCGAAGATTCAGGGAGCCTGCAAAATAGCGGACGTCGCTGAACGTGATGTTTGCAGTGACCTCAGTGGGCCGTTCCGGCCAGCTTTCCGATCTCGCGTACGGGGGCCTCGATGCTGCAAAGGCCGATCTTGCCGACCGGCTCAGGATAGAACGCGTTATGCCCGTTGCGCCTCGCATCAATGAGGGCGGCGAAGGTGGCGCTGTTGGTGCGCAGTACCTCGATATGCGCGCGATCCTTGGCCGGCATGTCCGCGGCGATTCGCACGGAGGTGATCGTGAGCCGCTGGTCAGGTTTGTCGTAGAAGCCCATCGGCTCACCACCCCGAGGCAGACTGGAGAGCAGTGGCATACCCTCCAGTACGCGGCCGGCGATGGCGAGGTTGTGGTCCAGCCGGCGGGCCGAGCCGATCACCGCGTACAAGGAACTGCCGCTGCCACTACGCGGGTCGACATCGCGCGCGACACCGACCGTGCCATAGCAGTGCGCAGGCCATTCCTGGCCGCTGGCCGGATCACGACCGACCGGAAAGCCGCCGGAAAAACCAGCCTGTGGCGCATAGACGTCACCATCGGGCAGCGGTGTCCATGCTCGCTTTGGATCAATCGGGCGACTGAACTCCGGTGGCAGCGTCTTGCTGGCCTTGCCTAATGAGCGGAGCTTGCTCTTGTCGCCTTTTTCGTCGTCGTTGGGGTCGCCCCATTGGGTGACAAAGTTGTCCTGCACCCGGATGATCGCCAGTCCGTCGAAGTAGTGCTGGCGCACCAGGGTACGGATGTTGGCGGCGTGCAACGGGCTGAAATCCTGCGCCAGTTCGATCACCACCCGGCCGGTCGGCAACTGCATCACCATCAGATTTTGCGGGTCGGGCTTGCGCCATTCGGCCGGGCTGGACTTGGCCAGCAGCTCCTTCGTGGTCGGTGTCGGCTTTTCCTTTTCGGCAGCGAAGATCGGCAGTGATAGCAGACAACTGCCGATGGTGAGTGCGACGACGAGACGGCGATGGCGCATGAGGTTCCCCTGATTGAGTGGCGGCAAGAAACGCAACTTACCAGAGTGCGTTGGTGGCCACCGCCACGACATCTGTCGTGCTGCTCAGACCAGTTGCAAATCCTTCGCCTCTGCTCCGGGAAAGACTTCCTGGAGTTTGCTGTCGGGCAGGCTCCACATCCGTTTGTAGAGGCCTCCAAGTGTGTCGCGATAGTTGTTCAGCACAGGATAGTCGCGGTCCTGCAGAAGGCTGGTCTGTTTGACAGCAACTTGCTCGCCGGCGATCCGGCCGCCGTTGACTTTGCCCCCCAGCACCCAGTGAACGGTGCCGTGACCATGGTCGGTGCCCTTGTCACCATTTTCCCGGAAGGTGCGGCCGAATTCCGACAGCACGACGACCACCGTATTGTTCCACTGGTCGCCAAGTGCATCGTCGTAGGCAGCCAGCCCCTCGCCCAGGCTGCGCAGGTTGTTGGCCAGCCCGCCCTTTGTGCTGCCTTGATTGACATGAGTGTCCCAGCCGCCGACGTCGACAAACCCCAGCCGGTAGCGATCACGCATCAGCCTGGCAATCCGCCGCGTTTCACTGGCAAAGCCTCCGGCGCTCTGCGCACCGCGGCTGGCATGCAGCATTTTATCGCGCAAATCGGCAGAGATACTGGCCGGCAGTGCCAGCCCGTCCGCCGTGGCCTTGGCCAGCGGCAAGCCCTGGTACATGCTGCTGAGAATGGCCGACTGTCGCGCGTCGAAGCGTGACTTGGGATCCCGGGTCAGGGAAATATTTGGAATATCCCTGCCGGCCCCTTGAAAGCTCATGGGCAGTGATTTGGTAACCGAGATCGGCGGTAAACCCGGAAGGCTGCCGGACAATCGCGCGAGAAAACCGGTGCGATAGTTGCTGCGGTGCTCATCGGACTGTCCGGATTCAATATGGTCCTGGGTTTCGAAATGACTGCGGGAAAGATCACTGGTGCCGGCAAAAGGGACGAACGCCAGTTGCTTGCGCTGCCAGAACGGATACAGCGAATCGCGCACCACCGGATTCAGTCCCCACTGGGCGTCCAGCGGCATGGCGCTGTCCAGATTTGACGGATCCGGCCGCGCGATCGCCAGCGTGGGACGCGATTCGTAGTAGAAGTCACTGCCATGCGGCACCAGCAGGTTGTTGCAATCGTAGCCACCGCGAAGAAACACCAGCAGGAAGCGCGGGGCGTTGACCGGCATCGCAAAGAGCTTGCCGGAAAATGACAAGGCAGGAAGAGCGGCTGCGGCGCTAGCGGCAGCAAGCAGGAATTGTCGGCGATCCATGAGCGTTACCTCGTTCGGCAGGGCGAGATGCAGGTCAGCGCCAGCGATAGTTGAATTCGGGAGACGACAGCAGAAACGTGTTCCATTCCGATCGCGAGCGCGCCTTTTCCAGTGCGCTCCGGGTGGACGCGCTGAGGAATGGCTCCAGCGTGGTTCGATATAGCGGCGTATCGAGATCCGGTGCTGCGCCCCCAGGGAAGCGGCTCTTGCCGGCGACGTCCGGATCAACAAACAGACGGTTCCTGCCGCTGCCGATCTCGCCGGCGACATCAAAACGTTTGGTCATCTGACCGGAACCCGACCAGCTGGCGGCGTCCAGCGGCCAGCCATCGGGGGTGATGCGACCAAAGACGGGCTGGCCGAGATCGTTGAGCCACTTCACCAGCGGCTGGGCGTTGGCGATCGGCTTGCCGTCCTGCACGAAGCGCATCGACGAGATCACGAACTGGGCCGGATCCTTGAACTTCCCCGGAGGCTTGTCCTGAATCACCAGCGGCGACTCGAACATCGTGCGAAGCACGGCGGTGATGTCGCCGTCGGTACGCAGGAAGGTCCGTGCCATGGCCGTGACCAGCGCCTGCGGCGGCTTGTCGGCAACAAAGTACTGGGCAAGCTGTTTCGACACGAACTGCGCACATGCCGGTTGCCGCGTGATCAGGTCCACCGCCTGTTCGATCTCGGCGTAACCGCTGCCTTTAATGATGTGCCCGAGAAACTGCTTGTAGCTGAAGTCGTGAAGGCGGGGATTGAAGACGAATACTCCGTGGCGAACCATGCCCTCGGGCTGATGACCACGGCGGCCAGCGCCTTTGGGGCCTTGCCGGATGATGCCCACGCCGGTGAGTATCAATGCCAGTTGCTGCACATCCTGTTGGGTGTAGCCCTGGTCGACGCCCAGCGTATGCAGCTCCATCAGTTCGCGGGCATAGTTCTCGTTGGTTTTGCCTTTGACGTTCTTCGCGTTGTCCAGGTATTGCAGCATCGCCGGACTTTGCAACGAGGCCAGCACCAGCTCACTGAACTTGCCCATCGCATGTGGCCGGATGGTGTGCTCGACGTAGTCGACAGTAACCAGTCTCACGCCGCCCTTGCGGGCATAGATGCTGAAGTGGTTGAGCCAGAACCAGACCACTTGTTCCTTCAGCTGGTCGCTGCCGTAGATCGCATGCAGCAACGGTACGCTGGCGTCCTGTGTGTAAAGCTTTCTTCGAAAAGCGCCCAGTTCCTTGCGGGCAGCCACGCTGGCAGTGTTCCCGGGCGATTGCCCTATCTGCTTGCGTTTTTCCCGGTACGTCGCCAGAAGCTCCAGCGGAGGCGTCCGGATCACGTCGTAGCCGTCGATCAGGGCCTGGATGGGCGCTGGAAGGTGGTCATCGCGGACGGCGAGTTGCTGGTTGAGGTAGCCCACGCGCCCCAGTTGCCGATAGCTCGCCACCGTGGCGGAGTCGACCCCGAAGGTGGCGCGCTGAAGCCACGCCATGTCGTCCTTGTTCAGTGGCCGCTCGGCGGCGGTCGCGGGAAGCGCCACCATCAACAACAGCCATGCAAGACACGACCATGGGGCGGTCGGTCGCAACGAAGCCGTGCCGTGCATGAGGAGCGCCTTGAATCGGGACAGGAGAGGGCGCACCCGCGCCATCATGTTCACCCTGAACGCCTCGTCCGGCTGTTTGGATGACAAGCCACTGCGGCGTTGCAGGGGGCCGTTCAGTCAAGGTCTGGCGATGGTGGAAACTCAAAACACCCCGGTTGTCAAAATTCGTCCACGAATTCGATACCGGCCTCGCAGTCGCTGGCAAGCACCTCGGCGCTTCCGCGAACCTTGTCGGCGATCGTGTCGTTGGCTGCCTCGACCTCGATGTAATACATCTTTCCCTCGCTGTCGCTGACGGAATCGCTGGAGCTGGAGTCTTCACGCATGCCGGGCATGAGATCGTCGATTTCCTCGACGTGCTCGATGCCATCGATGCCGTGCAGGCCGGCAATGACGGTGTCTGCGGAGGAGCGGTCGCCGGTCAGGCGAAAACGGACCATGGCCATGGGAGATACCTCGTGGGTGAATTCGAATCCCGATGCTGGCAAGCCGGGTGCATGCGGAAAGTGATCTCAGCAGCACGAATCGCGGCGCCCGCCCGCTACCATGGCGCCTGGCCCGATCCGGCATGAACGACGATGTCAAAAACCTACGACCGAACCTACTTCGACAAGTGGTACCGCGATCCGGAACACGCGGTGGGTTCGCCTGCCGAACTGCGCCGGAAGGTCGCTATGGTGGTCGCGCAAACGGAGTATTACCTCGGCCGCCCGATCCGCAATGTGCTCGACGTAGGCTGTGGCGAGGCGACCTGGCGAGCATCGCTGCGCGGCTTGCGGCCAAGCATCATCTATCGAGGGCTCGACGCCAGCGAGTACGTGGTGCAGCGATACGGTCGTCGCCGCGACATCGGTCTGCTGAGCTTCGGTCAGCTCGAGCACCAGCGCTTCGACAGTCGCTTCGATCTGATCGTCTGTACCGACGTGCTGCATTACCTGAAGCCGGCCGAGTTGCGCGCCGGGCTTACCGGCATCGGCGAGATGCTCGAAGGTGTTGCGTTTCTCGAGGTCTACACCACGCGGGACGACGTGGCCGGCGATCATCACGGCTTTGTGTCGCGGGCGCCGGCCTGGTATCTGCGCGAATTCGGCAAAGTCGGGCTGCTGCCTTGCGGCTCGCATTGCTATCTGGGTCCGCGACTGGAACGCCATGTTGCCGCGCTGGAAAGGGCGCAGCTGCCGGTTTAAAGCGGGGAACGGGGGACGGGGAACGGGGAACGGAACGGGGAAGAAAAAGCGTGGCGCTTCCTCACCCTGGCTTTTTAACCGTTCCCTGTTCCCTGTTATCCGTCCCCCGTTCCCGCTGTCTTCTCCTTGTACCGGCACAGGTCGCGGATGACGCAGTGCGGGCAGTCGGGCTTGCGCGCCTTGCAGACATAGCGACCGTGCAGGATGAGCCAGTGGTGCGCGTCCTGCCGGAATTCGGCAGGGATGACCTTGACCAGTTTGTCCTCGACCGTGCGCACGGTCTTGCCCGGTGCCAGTCCGGTGCGGTTGGATACGCGGAAAATGTGGGTGTCGACCGCGATGGTCGGCTCACCGAAGGCGGTGTTCAGCACCACGTTGGCGGTCTTGCGACCTACGCCCGGCAACGCCTCAAGCGCCTCGCGCGTGCGCGGCACCTCGCTGTCGTGCTGTTCGATCAGCAGGCGGCACAGGGCGATAACGTTTTTCGCTTTCGCATTGAACAGGCCGATCGTGCTGATGTAGCGCTTCAGGCCTTCCTCGCCGAGGTCGAGGACGGCCTGCGGCGTGTTCGCCACCGGGTAAAGTTTTCTCGTGGCCTTGTTGACGCCCACATCGGTGGCCTGTGCCGACAGCACCACGGCGACCAATAGCTCGAACGCAGTGGTGTAGTTGAGCTCGGTGGTCGGGTGAGGGTCGAGCTCGCGCAGGCGGGTGAACATGTCGACGACGTCGGCACGTTTCATGGCTTGGGCTCCAGTTTCCTCGCCTTGGCGCGGGCGAGTGCTTCCAGTACCGGATTGCGCGCTGCACCGCCGTCGACGGCGGCCTTGCGTGCTGCCAGCTCAGCTTCTCGTTCTAGCCGGATTTTCTCGAGACGACTTTCGCGACGCTGGAAATGATCGCGGGCGGCATCGGCATGCGCCTGGTCAATCTGCTGCGGCGGCATCGGCAGCAGCACGATGCAGTCGACCGGGCAGGCGGGCACACAAAGTTCGCAGCCGGTGCAGTCGTCAGCGATGACCGTATGCATGAGTTTTGACGCGCCCACGATGGCGTCGACCGGACAGGCCTGGATGCACTTGGTGCAGCCAATGCAGTCTGCTTCGATGATGCGCGCCAGGGTGCGCGGTTTCTCGATGCCATGTGTCGGATCCAATGCCAGCGGCGCGCGACCCAGCAGATCGGCCAGCGCGCGGATGCCGGCATCCCCGCCCGGCGGGCAGCGGTTGATTGGCGCTTCGGCGCGCGCTATCGCCTCGGCATATGGACGGCAGCCATGGAAGCCACACTGCTCGCATTGCGTCTGCGGAAGGATCGCATCGATGCGGTCGGTCAGCGTGCTCACGGCAGGCATACGTGATGATTACATCGGATCGGGGAAACTTGGGAATTCACCGCGTCATTGTACCGGTGGGCGCCGGTCGAGGTGACGCCTGATCGGCTGCTGTGAAGCCCATCGGCATCTCGCCAGGCAAATTTTGTTGTATAGACGGAGGCAGTGATATGAAGATAGGCATTATCGGCGCAGGACACATTGGCAGCGTGCTGGCCAAGCGCTTCACCGAGCTCGGGCATGAGGTCTCGATCGCCAATTCGCGCGGTCCGGATTCGCTCAAGGAGCTTGCTGCCGACACTGGCGTTACGGCGGTGACCGCGGATGAAGCGGCGCGAGCAGGCGAGGTGGTGGTGGTCACCGTTCCCATGCGCAATGTGCCGGACCTGGGCATTGGGTTGTTCGAGAGGGTGCCTGCGTCGGTGGTTGTCATCGATACCTGCAACTACTACCCGCAGCAGCGGGACGGTCGCATTGACGGCATTGAGCTCGGATTGGCTGAAAGCCGCTGGGTGGCGCAGCAGCTGGGGCGTCCCGTGGTCAAGGCCTTCAACAACATTTATGCCGATCATCTTGGAACGAAGGGCAAACCCTCAAGCAGTCCGGATCGCATCGCGCTGCCGTATGCGGGCGACGATGAATCAGCCAAGGCCCGTGTCGCCGACCTGATCGACGAACTCGGCTTCGATCCGGTCGATGACGGCAGCCTGGAAGAATCCTGGCGCCAGCAGCCGGGCTCTCTGGTCTATGGCACAGACCATGACAAGCTGGGTGTGCGCAAGGCGCTGGAGGCGGCTAGCCCGCAGCGCAAGCCGGAATGGATGGCTACCAGCAACAGCCCGGGAACACTCGACAAGCCGGCTTGAAGGCTTCCAGTATCTGACTGCCGGGGCGATGGCCTTGCGCGAGGTGCCCGGCCGCGCGATCGAAATCTATTGAGTCGCCCTTGGAATCCACGACACACGTGGTCTCATGTAGGCAGGCGGACCGGATGACGCGATTAGCGCACCGTGGCGCCAGCTGCGGCGCGCTGATCGGCGTGCAGCAGGAACAGGTTCGAACCCCCTTCGCCAGCCGAGAGGATCATTCCCTCGGACAGGCCAAAGCGCATTTTGCGCGGCGCCAGGTTGGCGACAAAAACCACATTTTGACCCACCAGCTTCTCGGGCTCGCCGTAGGCGGCGCGGATGCCGGAGAAGATCTGACGCGTGCCCAGCGGGCCGCCGTCCAGTTCGAAGCGCAGCAACTTGTCGGAGCCTTCGACGAGTTCGCACACGGTGACCTTGCCGATGCGCAGGTCGAGCTTGGCGAAGTCGTCGATGCCGATGACCGGCGTTTCGGTGGTGGTGGTCGGGGTGTTGTCAGTCATGAGCTTGCTGGAGTCCTTGGGTTTCTTTGTCTTCGGTGCCGCTGCGGGTTCGGTCGCTCCACCCAAAGATTCTTTCGATGCGTCGACCATGGCCTCAATGCGCTTCGGGTCGATGCGGGCTAGCAGCGGTTCGAAGGCATGGATCACATGGCCGTGCAGCTCCCGACGGGCGTCATCGAAACTGCTGATCGGCGCGCCGAGGAACTGCTCCGCGGCAGCAACGGTCGTTGGCAGCACGGGTTTGAGCAGGCCCGAAAGAAGGCGAAACGCGTTCAGCGCCAACGTGCAGACCTGCTGCAATTCGTCGCGACGACTGTCGTCTTTCGCGATCAGCCACGGCGCCTTGGCGGCGATGTAGCCGTTGATCAGATCGGCGATAGTGACGAAGCGGCGGGTGACGTCGGCGAATTCGCCTTTGTCATAAAGTTGGTCGATACCGTCGTAGTGCGACAGCAAGGTTTGCCACAGCGCCGCTTCCTCCGGTTCGAAGTGATCAGCCAGCTTGCCGTCGAAGAACTTGTGCGTGAAACCGGCCGTGCGGCTGGCGATGTTCACCCACTTGCCGACCAGGTGAGAATTGACGCGTTCCTCGAAGGCCTTCAGGTCGAGATCCACGTCGACCGGCGCCGCATTCAACATGGTGGCGAAGTAGTACCGCAGGAATTCCGGATCGATGTTCGCATCCAGATAGGTGCGCGCCTTGATGAAGGTGCCGCGTGACTTGGACATCTTGGCGCCGTTCACCGTCAGGTAGCCGTTGACGTGCAGGGCGGTCGGCGTACGGAAGCCCGCGCCATGCAGCATCGCCGGCCAAAACAGGCCGTGGAAATTGATGATGTCCTTGCCGATGAAGTGGTGCATCTCGGCCGTGCTGTCGGCGCCAAGGTAGTCGTCGAATGTCAGTGACGAGCCGGGCTGCTCGCATAGCGCCTTGAAGCTGGCCAGATAACCGACCGGCGCGTCCAGCCAGACATAGAAGAACTTGCCCGGGGCATCGGGTATCGGAAAGCCGAAGTAAGGCGCATCGCGGGAAATGTCCCAGTCCCTGAGACCGCCGTCCAGCCACTCACGCAACTTGGCGGCAACCCCGCTGTTGGCTACCGGCGCACCAGCGGTGAACTTGCCGGCGAACCAGTCGCGCAGCAGCGGCTCGAACTTGGCCAGCTCGAAAAAGTAGTGTTCCGAATCGCGCAGCACCGGTGTGGCGCCGGAAACCACCGAAGTCGGGTTGATCAGGTCGGTGGGGGCGTAAGTGGCGCCGCAGTGCTCGCAGTTGTCGCCGTATTGATCCGGCGTACCGCAGTTCGGGCAGACGCCCTTGATGTAGCGGTCGGGTAGGAACATCTGCTTTTCGGGATCGAACAGCTGCTTGATGCTGCGCTTGGCAATGCTGCCGCCGTCGCGCAGTCGGGTATAGATCAGCGACGCAAGCTCGCGGTTCTCGTCCGAGTGAGTGGTGTGGTAATGGTCGAAGGCCACGCCGAACGCGGCAAAATCGGCCTCATGTCCCTGGCGGATGCCGGCGATGAACGCTTCTGCCGTCATGCCGGCTTTTTCCGCAGCCAGCATGATCGGGGTGCCGTGCGCATCGTCGGCGCAGACATACACGGTTTCGTTACCGCTCATGCGCTGCGCGCGCACCCAGATATCGGCCTGGATGTAACCCAGCAGATGGCCCATGTGCAGCGGGCCATTGGCATAGGGAAGGGCGTTGGTAACGAGGAGGCGACGGCTCATGGATACAGCTGCGTGGGAATGACTGGGCATTATGGCATGGCCGTCCAAACCGTTGCCCGCCGGGCTTTCCAGCAGTCCCGACAATGAAAAGGCGCGCCATTGGCGCGCCTTTTCTTCAAGCCATGACGATCTGAATCAGGGCTGGCGCTCCCATGTCTGGCTGCGACCGAGAAGCGCGAAACCGACGTAACCATGCACGTCTAGTTTCTGACCACCGTCCATCAGCTTGAGCTTCACCTTGTAGATCTTGCCGGACTTCGGGTCGAGAATCTTGCCGCCGTCCCACACATCGTCGTCCTTGGTCACGCCCCACATGATTTTCATGCCTTCGATCGGCTGGTTCTTGCGCTCGCCGTCGCATTCCTTGCAAACGGGCTTTTCCCCCTCCTTGGCGATCTGTTCCGGGGTGCGGTTAAGCAATTGCGTGACGGTCGCCTGATACTCACCATTATTTTCTGTGATCTGAACGATCGACTTCGGCTTGTGAGTGGAGTCGTCGATGGTTTTCCAGGTGCCGGCCGGGGTGTCATTGGCGGCGAACGCGGTACCGGCAACAAGCAACAGGCTGGCGGCGACGGCTAGACGAAAAGCATGCTTCATGGTGATCCTCCCATACGAAAGCGTATGGATCGCAGACTGGCGAGGATTGGCGGGGCCGTCAAGTTGCATTGCGCAAACGGAGCGTCAATTCTTGCGTTGCTGTCGTAAATCGGCGGCCGTATGGGCGTGGCTGGCATAATGGTCGCTTCCATTCCTCAGACACGAGCTGACATGACGCAGGCGAATGAAGACCTGGTGCGCCGCATTCTTGGCGACCTTGTGGATCCACACACGGGCGCGCCGCTGGGCGATGCGTTGCGGGCCATTGGTATCGACGGCCCGCGGGTGTCCGTGGATCTGCAACTGGGGTATCCGGCTGCTGGCGCCATTGAACATCTTACGAATCTGGCTCGAAGCGCACTTGAGGCGGAACCCGCCATTGAGGTCGCAGCGGTTTCTTTTACCAGTCGTGTCCACGTGCACAAGGTGCAGGGTGAGCTTGGCCCGCTGCCCAATGTGAAAAACATCATCGTGGTGGCCTCCGGCAAAGGCGGTGTGGGCAAGTCGACCGTATCGGCGAACCTGGCGCTGGCCCTGCGTGCCGAGGGGGCGAAGGTCGGGGTGTTGGATGCCGACATCTACGGTCCCAGTCAGCCGCGCATGCTCGGTGTCAGCGGCAAGCCGGAATCGCCCGACGGCAAGACCATCATCCCGATGCAGGCCCACGGCATTCCAGTGATGTCGATCGGTTTTCTGGTCGAGGAAGATACCCCCATGATCTGGCGCGGACCGATGGTCACGCAGGCGATGATGCAGTTGCTTACCGACACGCGCTGGGAGCAGCTCGACTATTTGATCGTCGATCTGCCGCCTGGTACGGGTGACATCCAGCTCACGTTGTCGCAGAAGGTGCCGGTGGCCGGGGCGGTCATCGTCACCACGCCCCAGGACATTGCTTTGCTTGATGCGCGCAAGGCATTGAAGATGTTTCAAAAGGTCGAGGTTCCGGTGCTCGGTATCGTCGAGAACATGGCGACTCACATCTGTTCGAATTGCGGTCATGAGGAGCATGTCTTCGGCGAAGGCGGCGGTACACGCATGGCGGCGCAGTACGACGTGCCGTATCTGGGTTCGTTGCCGTTGGACATACGCATTCGTGAGCAGGCCGACAGCGGGAATCCTACGGTGGTGGCGATGCCGGATTCCGAGCTGGCGGCGCGCTATCGGGAAATCGCCCGCAACACGGCCGGTCGCCTCTCGCGCCAGCCGCGCAACAAGTCGCTGGGGCTGGGCAAGATCGTGGTGCAGGGTGTGCCGACGGCATGAGGCCCGGGCTTTGGCGCGTGCTTTGCCTTTCGGGCAGCCTGCGTCGGATTTCGGTCAATACGGCCGCGTTGCGCGCGGCGCAAGCGCTGGCACCTGCTTCGCTGGGGCTGAAATTGTACGACGGGCTGGGAGGACTGCCGCTATTCAATCCCAATGACGAGATGCGGTCGTTACCCTAGGCCGTGCTGGCACTGCGGCAAGCCGTCGGTCAAAGTGATGCCTTGCTGATTGCGTGCCCGGAATACGCTCATGGTGTGCCGGGCGCGTTCAAGAACCTGCTCGATTGGCTGGTCGGCGGCCTCGAGTTTCCGGGCAGGCCGGTGGCGCTCTTGAATACCTCCGTCCGCGACTCCCACCATGCGCAGGCAGCGCTGCGTGAAGTCCTGATCACCATGTCGGCGGTTCTGATCGAGCCGGCCTGCATCACGGTGCCACTGTCAGGGGCTGGCTGCGAGATGGAAAACATTCTTTTGGTCGATGACCGCGTCATCGAAGTGCATCAGTGTCTGGAAGCACTTTCCCAGGCGTTGTCCGCCGCTTGAGCCGTGGGCGTGGTATTTTTGCCGATTCTTGACCGGCCCCATTCAAGCCGTGCAACCGATACGACACTGGAGATCGCGTGAGCATCAAACCTGACAAGTGGATCCGTCGAATGGCCGAGAGCCAGCGCATGATCGAGCCGTTCGAAGCTGGTCAGGTCAAAGTTCGAGATGGCGAGAAACTGGTTTCCTATGGCACCTCGAGCTACGGCTATGACGTGCGCTGTGCACGTGAGTTCAAGATATTCACCAATATCAACTCGACCATCGTGGACCCGAAGTCGTTTGACCCGAACAGCTTTGTCGACGTCGAGGCGGATGTCTGCATCATTCCGCCCAACTCCTTCGTGCTGGCGCGCACGGTCGAGTACTTCCGGATTCCGCGCAAGGTGCTGACGATCTGCCTCGGCAAAAGCACGTATGCCCGCTGCGGCATCATCGTCAATGTGACCCCGCTGGAGCCGGAGTGGGAAGGTCATGTGACTCTGGAGTTTTCCAATACCACGCCGCTGCCCGCCAAGATCTATGCCAATGAAGGCGTGGCACAGATGTTGTTTCTGGAGTCCGACGAGGAGTGCGAGACCAGTTACAAGGATCGCGGCGGCAAGTATCAGGGCCAGCATGGCGTAACCCTGCCGCGGACCTGATCAAGTGCCTGAACGACAGAACGCGCGGGTTTCGCATGTATCCGAACTCAGCGCTAAACTTCACCTGATAAAACCGAACGATTGTCCAGGAGACCCGCATGATACGTTTTTCCACCTTGCTGACGCGCGCGACCGCCGCACTCCTGCTGGGCAGCCTGCTTGTGCTGACTGGTTGTCATCGTGGCAGCACCAAGGACGCTGTCAGCACGGCCTCCATGGAGGGCAAGTTCGACGCGACCGTCCAAGCCTACAAAAGCAATCAGTTTCTGGTCGATGGAGCGCTTCTCTCTGCGCTCGACACGGGCAGTCATTTCGCCTACCTGAAAGATCAGGGCAAATTGCCGAAAACGGTGCTGCTCGAGCGTAGTGACGATTCAAAGATTCGCAAGACTCACCTGCAGTACATGGCGCGCATGGAGCTCGACTATGGCTTTGTCGTTTATTACGACGACGACGGTATGCTGAAGAAGATCAACCCGCAGGAAACCAAGGCCCGCACGCTGGAAGATCATCACTCGCCGGTGGAGTTGCCCGACTCGCAGAAAGGGAAGGACGCCAGTAGCGGTGGTTTGGATCAGCAGCAGGGGCGGCAACAGCAGTACTAGCCGATATCCTCAGCGGGATGCTTAGGGTGTTGCTGCAGGGAAAGCCGCGATGCGAATCGCGGCTTTCCCTGTTTGAGAGTCAGGTAAACGCCCGGCCAGGGGAACTTTTGCATCGATACCAGGCCGTGTCAGTTTGCCCATGTCTTTTTCAGCCTCTGGATAAATGTCGCCAGATCATCGGCTGCGTAGGGCACTGACCGGCCGTTGCCCCAGACAGGGCCGGGCCAAGCTTCGTCTCCGTCGTGCCGCAGCACGATGTGTACGTGCAACTGGCGCACGATGTTTCCAAGCACGCCAAGGTTGAGTTTGTCGCATGACGCCACTGAGCGCAGGGCTGCGCCGGCCTGGTTCACTTCCCGCCACAACACGGTCTGCTCTGCCTCGTCGAGATCGGTGAGCTCGATCAGCCTGGCTCGACGCGGCACCAGAACCAGCCACGGATAGCGGGCATCTTTCATCAACAACACGTCGCAGAGCGGCAACGAGATCACCGGGGAGGTATCCGCCGCGAGTCGCTTATCGAGCTCGAAATCTGCTGAGGTCATTCAGCAGCCAGCTGTCGCTCGAAAAATGCCATCGTGCGCTGCAGCGCCAGTTTCGCGCTCGCTGCGTCGTATTGTTTGCCGACATCGCGATTGAAACCATGATCGGCGGGGTAGGTGAAGATGTCCATCTGGGGCAGAAATTCGCGATGTTTCGCCACGATGTCGGGAGTGATGTGCTGGTCTTTCTCGCCGAAGTGAAACATGACCGGGGCTTTCGGCGTTTCGTGCAGAAACGGGACATTGCGGGCGCCGTAGTAGCTCACCGACGGAAGACCCAATCGCAGCGCGGCGAGCAGCGCCACCGTGCCACCCCAGCAATAGCCGACGGTACCGATCCTGCCGGCTGACGAAATCGCCTCCGCGGCACTGGCCACGTCCTTCAGCGCGCGCTCCAGCCCGAGTTCGCTTACCAGCTGCTTGCCTCTGGCGAAACCTTCGGCGCCATAGTCCAGCTCAACCCCCGTTTCCAGATGATCGAAAAAGGCCGGTGCGATCGCGGTGTAGCCCAGTTCGGCGAATTGATCAGTCACGTTGCGCATATGCGCGTTGACGCCGAAGATCTCCTGGATGACCACGATGCCGCCCTTGGGCTTGCCCCGGGGTTCGGCCAGATAGGCGCCGATGCACTGGGTGCCGTCGGTGGGTAGATTGATCTGCGTGCCCATGAAATTTTCCGAATAGCCCAAAGGTTCAGATTAACGGTTCGGCGTGAGAGCCGTGTGTAACGTATAATTGCCTGTTTCCCCGCACATTTTCACGGTAGTTCAAGCCCATGTCACAGGCCGCACACAAGATCGGATTCGTCAGCCTCGGCTGCCCCAAGGCGCTGGTTGATTCCGAACGCATCCTCACCCAGCTCAAGGTGGAGGGCTACCAGATTGTGCCCAGCTACGGCGAGGCGGATGCGGTGGTGGTCAACACCTGCGGCTTCATCGACGCGGCGGTGCAGGAGTCGCTGGATTCGATCGGCGAAGCGCTCAATGAAAACGGCAAGGTGATCGTCACCGGCTGCCTTGGCAAGCGCGAAGCACTGATTCGCGAGGCTTATCCGGACGTGCTGTCGATCAGTGGTCCGCAGGATTACGTCAGCGTGATGAACGCCGTGCACGCGGCATTGCCGCCGACGCGCAACAAGTTTCTCGACATCGTTCCGGATATCGGGGTGAAGCTGACCCCGAAGCACTATGCCTATTTGAAGATCTCCGAGGGCTGCAACCACCGCTGCAGTTTCTGCATCATCCCTTCGATGCGCGGCAATCTTGTCTCGCGGCCTGTCAGTGACGTGCTGATCGAGGCCGAGAAACTGGTCAAGGGCGGGGTCAAGGAGTTGCTGGTGATCTCGCAGGACACCAGTGCCTACGGCGTGGACGTGAAGTATGCCGAGCACGAATGGCGTGGCAAGTCTTATCGCACGCGGATGACCGAGTTGTGCGAAGGGCTGGCCGAGCTGGGCGTCTGGGTGCGTCTGCACTACGTCTACCCCTACCCGCATGTAGACGAGCTGATGCCGCTGATGGCCGCTGGCAGAATCCTCCCGTACCTGGATATTCCATTCCAGCACGCCAGTCCGCGCATCCTCAAGCTGATGAAACGCCCTGGCAACATCGACAAGACGCTGGAGCGAATCAGGAACTGGCGAAAAGTGGTGCCAAACCTGACCATCCGCAGCACCTTCATCGTGGGCTTTCCTGGCGAGACCGACGAGGAATTCGAGGAGCTGCTGGATTTTCTGCGCGAAGCCGAGCTCGATCGCGTCGGTGCGTTTGCCTATTCGCCGGTGGACGGCGCCAAAGCCAATGACTTGCCTGATCCGGTTTCCGAAGAGCTGAAGGAAGACCGTCTCGAGCGCTTCATGGCAGTACAGGCAGAAATTTCCGCAGCAAAGCTGCAGCGCCGGATCGGCGACACGATGACGGTGCTGGTGGATTTGGCCGGGGCCGATGGCGCAGTGGCAAGGTCCGCATCGGACGCGCCGGAAATCGACGGCACGGTGCTGATCGCCGATGGTCAGGCATTGAAGCCGGGGCAATTCGTCGACGTGGTGGTCGAGTCGGCCAGCGAGCACGATTTGCATGCGCGGCTCGCTCATCCTGCACTCAAGCTCGTTTAACTTCTGGCCATGCGCTACCTCGCCCCGGCACGCGGCCGGGTTGATATGCAGGTATTTGGGCGGTTGCCGTTGGCAGCATGGCAGGAATACGCCGGCTTGCTGCAAGGCGAATCGTGGCCATCGATCAGCTGGCTGAATGCGCTGTGGCCGTCCGAAACAGTCACGCGTTTCGTGGCGCAGAATGCCGCCCTGCTCGCCGACGGCCTGCACTACGAGCAGCGTATTGCCGGGCGAGGCACTATCGCCACGCGCGAGGGCAACTGGCATGACCTGCTCAATGCGATGGTCTGGTTGCGTTACCCCGGCCTCAAGCACACATTGAACCAGCGTCAGGTGGGTGAAATAGCGGCGATGGGACCCAAGCAACGTTCGCGGGCGCAATACGCGCTGACCCATTTCGATGAAGGCGGACTCATCGTTGCGGTGCGTGATCCTCAATTACTGACGTTGTGGGACAGACACGACTGGCACGGCCTGTTCTGGCGTCATCGGCAGGCCTGGCGCGATGGATCCATCCGGATTGAACTGTTCGGGCATGCGCTGCTCGAGCAGGCATTGACGCCCGCCCAGCTGCTGGTGGGCAAGGCGCTGGCTTTCCAGTGCGAGGGCGAGATCGACATGTTGAAGGTGCAGGAGGCGTGTCGCGGTGGGATTGCTTCGGGTCGGTTGCTGCGGGACCCGCTCGAACTTCGCCCATTGCCTCTTCCCGGTATTCCGGGGTGGCATCCGGCCAATGACGACGAAACATTCCATCTCGAAACGGCTTGCTATCAGCCCCGTCGAGCCGGACGCGAGTACCCGGTTGCACCACGTCTGTCGACCTGAAAAAGGCTGTCCAGCCTCGCCCAGGCTACCCAGCGCAAATATATATACAGAAGAGAAGTTGACGCACGACGGCATGAATATCGCGGTATCTCGATAGCTTGGTTTCGATAGGCGTTGTCTGAAACATCCTGTGCCAGCCTTGCTATCGTTCGTGCGTGAGGTCGCCATGCCGTTAGAAAAGCCTGCGCCCGTACCGTTGATCATTCGGCGAAGGCTGTGACACGGCAGCGCACGCGAGTGTTTCGCCGGTTCATTTGCCGCATGGGTGTTCGCGAAAAAGCAGGCCTGCTGGTGGTCTGAGCGGGCAGCCCATGGAAGGTCTCGATGGTCCGCTCGCCACATCAGGTCGGTGAAAATACGCGCGCAGCGACGGCCTGTCTGTCACCGGTTATATCGGGCTAGAAGCTTGGATCTTCTGTCAGGGTCTTAGATTCGGCTATTGTCACGATACTTATCTTGAACGCGCTAATTTGTTACTGACAGTCAGTGACGCAACGGCTGTCCCGTAGACGAATGGAAACTGGATGGACCAAGAGGTGCCATGTTCGACGGACTAAAACGCATGCTGGGCAGGATTCGCGGAGGAAGGCGGGTTGCCGCCCTCGACGCGGCGTGGCGCGAGAGCATGGAGCGCAGCGAAGAAGGCCTGCTGATCATCCGGCCACCCAATCAGATTGTTCATGCGAATGGCGTTGCCGGGCTGGTGCTGGGAAGAAAAAGTGGAGAGCTGACGAACACCGATTTCCCCTACGCGCTGACTTTGGGAGGGTTGACCAGTATTGTCCTCGCGCGTGGGAAGGAAGGGCCGGCGACACTGGAAGCCAGAGCCGTGACGATTGCCTGGCAGGGCGCTCCCGCCTGGTTGGTGACGCTGCGCGATGTGACCGCATCGCGTCGACTGAAATCGATGAAGAGCGAGCGGGTGAAAGTACTGGAGCGAATGGCGCAAGGTGTCGCGTTGGCCGACATCCTGATTGCCCTGGTGCAATTTGTGGAGTCTCAGTACCCGCAGTCGATATGCACGGTAATGGTGCTCGATTCCGACGGCATCCGTTTGCGCTACGGCGCGTCGACCAGCTTGCCACACCCTCTGATCGAGGTGGCCGACAAGATCAATGTGGGTCCGGGACAAGGCTCGTGTGGCACCGCTGCGCACGAGCGCAAGGCAGTCATTGTCGATGACATTGCGAGCAGCCCGCTGTGGGCTGATGATCGCGCTGTCGCGCTGGAGTGCGGCATACGTGCCTGCTGGTCGATACCGATCTTCTCCACCAGCGGTGAGGTGATCGGCACGTTTGCCACCTATTACCGGACACCGCGCGGGCCCGCCACTGACGAGGTCGACTTGGTCAGTGCCTGCGCCCCGGTTACCGGGGTGGCGATCGAACGTCATCGTGCGGAAGCGCAACTGAAGCTGCTCGAGTCGAGCATCGCCCACGTCAATGACATGGTGATCATCACCGACGTCCATCCCATCGATGAACCGGGACCGCGAATGGTCTTCGTTAACGATGCACTGCTGCGGCATACCGGCTACCGCAGAGAGGAACTGCTGGGCAAAACGCCCCGACTTTTTCAGGGGCCACTGACGCAGCGAGATCAGCTGGATCGCATTCACGACGCATTGGCTGCTAGGCAGCCTGTCCGTGTCGAGGTGATTAACTACACTTCGACTGGTGAGCAGTTCTGGGTCGAGCTCGACATTACCTCTATTAGCGATACGCGCGGACGTGCGACCCATTTCGTCTCGGTGCAACGCGATATCACGGAGTACAAGCGGATCCAGACAGCCATGCAGCGCAGCGAAGAGCGTTTCCGGCTGGTGGCCAGGTCGACCACCGATGTCATCTGGGACTGGAACCTGCTCAGTGACGAGTTGTGGTGGAGCGAAGGCATCGAGACCTTGTTCGGCCACACGGTTCCCGCCGCGGGAACCCACATCAAGGCATGGGCGAGTTGGTTGCATCTGGACGATCGCGATCGAGTCGTTGATGGTGTTCATGCGGTGATCGACAGTGGTGGTCAGGAATGGTCTGACGAGTACCGATTCATGCGCGGCGACGGAAGCTATGCGTACGTGGTAGACAAAGGGTTTGTCACATACGACGAGGAGGGTTGCGCGGTGCGCATGGTCGGAGGGATCAAGGACGTCACTGAACGGCATGAGGCAGAGGCGGATGCGCGTCGAACTGCCCAGACACAGGCTTTGATCGTGCGCGCCCAGCGGCAGTTTGCCGAATCCTGGCTGGATCTGGACCGCGTCAAGCAACTGATCGCGCAGCGCGCGCAGGAGTTGACAGGCGCCAGTGGCGCAGCGGTAGTCACGGTAGAAGATAATGTCTTCATCTATCGCGCCGTGACCGGCTCGAGCCATAAGCACCTTGGTTTACGTATCAGCCGTGAAAAGAGCCTGGCGGCGCTGGCCGTGCGCACCGGGGAGCCCCAAATCTGCCACGACTGCGAAATTGATCCGCGAGTGGACGCACGGGCATATGCCACCATTGGTGCCCGGTCATTGATGTGTGTGGCGCTCAACCGGAAGGACATCGACAGTGCGTTGCTGTCGGTCGTTTCGAACCGGCCGCATGCCTTCGACACCAGGGACCTGGCCAATCTTGAAATTCTGGCTGAGTCCCTCAGCTCAGTGCTGCAGCGAGCGCGCGACGCGGAAAAATTGCAGAAGTCGGAAGCGAAATACCGGATGCTGTTCGAGGGCAATCCGCAACCGATGCTGGTTTACGATGTTTCCAGTCTCAGGTTTCTGGCGGTGAACGCGGCCGCGGTGCAGCACTACGGTTATTCACGCGAGGCGTTTCTGGGCCTGACGGTGCCTGAACTTCATCCAGCCGAGGATGCTCTTCGGCTGCATGCGCACCTGCAGCAGCCACAGCAGAAGCTGCATGCCTTGCCCTGGCGTCATCTGACAAGCCAGGGCGAAATCATCGACGTGGAAATATCCAGTGATGAGATGATCTTCGAGGGCCGTAGCGCAAGGCTCGCGCTGGTGGTCGACGTCACCCGTCGTCTGGAGAGCGATCGCCATCTATTGCGAATCAGTCGAACCAGTCTGATGTTGAGTCGCTGCAATGAGGCGATGGTTCGAGCCCGGTCCGAGCAGGAGCTCTACGACGCAATGTGCAGAATCGGCGTCGAGACCGGTGGATATCGAATGGTCTGGGTGGGGCTGGCGATGGATGACGATCCCCGCTCAATCAGTCACGTTGCGTGTTTTGGTGAAGGGCTTGAATTTCTGCAAGGGTTGACCGTCAGCTGGTCGGCGCAGGATGCGATGGGGCAGGGACCAGCGGGTCGGGCCATCCGTGAGGGCGCTCCGGTACTCATCGAGGACATCGGTACTGACCCGGCCTTTTCCGCCTGGGCGCGAGAGGCAAAGAACCACGGGTTCCGTGCCATGGTCAGTTTGCCGCTGCATGCAAGCGGACGGCCCTTCGGCGTCCTGTCGTTCTATTCCGCCAATGCGCTGCCTATCGGCGCCGAGGAGCTCAAGCTGCTGCAGGAGCTTGCCGACAGCCTGGCATACGGTATCGAATATCTCAGAGTCGGCGTAGAGCGCGAGCGTCTGCAGCAAGCCGTGACTCGTGTTGCCACTGCGATTTCGTCGCCAGGCGACGAGCGCATCTTCTACCAGTTGTCGCAGGCGATGGTGGAGGCGGTTGAGGCGGATGCCGGATTTATCGTCCGGCTTGCGGCCGTCTCGGACACGCCGGCGCAGATCATTGCCGCCTTCGCTGATGGCAAGCATCGGGGTCTTGCCCGCTTGACATTGACTGGAACGCCTTGCGAGCACATCTACAAGGAGGACCGCTGCGTCATCGCAAATCATCTGGATCGACGTTTTTCAGGTGAGGAGCTGTTCGGCTTGGCAGATGCCAAGGCCTATGTGGGACAGCGTCTCGATGGACCCGATGGCCAGCCGATCGGGCTGGTCTTTGTGCTTTTTCGCAAGCCGCTGCGACGACCGGATTTTGTCGTGTCGACAATGGGCATTTTCGCCATTCGCGCCGCTGCCGAGCTGGAGCAGCATGCGGCCAAGTTGCGTATCCGTGATCAGGCTTCCTAGCTCGACAAGACTCCCGATGCCAATTTCGCTAGCGACATGGATCATCGGATCACTTTCTGGAACAAGGCGGCTGAACGCCTCTATGGCTGGACTGCCGAAGAGATTCTCGGCGTAAAAAATATCGAGAACGTCTACCCGGATCCGGCGATCATCAAGGAAACCCTGACTGGCTTGTTGAACGAAGGCGAGTGGAATGGACGCCTTCAACAGCGGCGCAAGGACGGAAAAATCAATACGTTCAAAGCCCATACCACCCTGATCCCCGACGATAGCGGTGCACGCGATTTTTTCTTGTCATTGCTTCAGAAGCGGATTCGCGGTGAAACGAGCGCAGACCGGCGTCGGTGGATTCACTTGTCTAGCGACTCACTGACTGTACTTGACAGCGACGATCGTGAATTCAGCCGGTCCGCTCGGTAGTTCGACCGCAAACTCGTCATCCACGCGCCTCTTCATTACGGCACGCGCCATGGGTGAGTCGATGCTGATCCAGCCACGTTTTGCATCGGTTTCGTCCGGCCCCACGATGCGGTAATGCAGCACCTCGCCGGTATCGGCGTTTTCCAGTTCGATGCAGGCTCCGAAGAACACCATGGCGCGGTTTCCAGGCGTCCCTTCGGCCACCTTGAGTGAGGGAATCCGCTTGCTCAAGTAGCGCGCACGGCGGTCGATCTCGCCGAGTTGTTTCTTGCGGTAGATGTATTCGGCGTTTTCCGAGCGGTCCCCTTCGGCGGCGGCAGCAGCCAGCGCCCGGACCACTTCCGGTCTCAGTACGTGCCACAAGTGATCAAGTTCGGCCTTGAGCCGTTCGAAACCTTCACGCGTAATGATCGCCGTGGATCCTGGCGCCGGTGGTCGCCAGCGACTCATGCCATATCGGCCAGCTGGCTTCGCATGCTTTCGATCTCTCTTCGCTGCGGGAGGTCCGGCCACTGGCCGGCAAGCTGCTCCAGCAGTGCGCCGGCTTCCACTTGCTGATCCGCATGCTGACCGAGCAGGCGCACGGCGAGCAGTCCGTAATGTAGTGCTTGCGGGTCGCGTGGCCAATGAGCAAGGTAGCCACGGCAAAGCTGCAACGCGACGCGCTGCATGCCCAGCCTTGCGGCGAGGTCGGCCAGTTCCCCGCAGGTTTGCGTATCGTCCGGGACAAATGCAGGTTCGATGCCGGTGCAGTCCTGCAGTACACCCAGGGCTCGTCGTGGTTCGTTATCGGCAATCAGCGCAGCGATCCATATCTGCCCGTGGATCAGAAGATCCCGATGCAGATTTTGCTGCTTGAGCAATTGTCGATAGGCCCGCTGCACGCTGACTGGGGCGGCCCGATCCCGCAGGCGTGCGGCCAGCTGCATGGTTGCGCCGGCCACATCGACCGATGCCAGCGCTTCCGTTTCCCTCAGCAGCCGTTGGTCTGCGTCCTGGCCGGCGGCAAGGGCCAGTTTCGGCGCCTCAGGTTCCAGTCCGAAGCGTTCGTGTCGCTGGTGGATCATCAGCCCCATCCAGTGGAAGGCCAGCACGATCAGCCACGTGTAGGCGAACGCGAACAGCGGCAATGCCAGCAGCTTCGGCAACAGGGCGCTGGTCATCGATGCCAGCACGATGGTCAGCCCGAGCGCCAGGTTGATGGCGACCGGTACGAGGTAGGCGGAACCAAAGCTGCGCATGATGCGCGCCCAATTCACCGGATTGAGTGCGAGCGCCAGGTTGCCGTCGAACACCAGCGACATGTCGATCGCGGGCAGCACGAGGGTGGCCACGATCAGCACCGGCCACAGCAGGTGTGGCCAGAACACGATCGCCAACACGCACAGCGCGACAACCAGTAGATGGATCGCGGTAAGCCCCCAGCCGCTATGGTTGTTGCTGTCGCTGCCGACATCGGGCGGATCGGCGTAGCCGTGCGCCGTGTGCAGCATGCAGTCCGCGGCATAGCGCCAGGTGGCGCCCCAGACCAGTGCGCTGGCGAGCGCGCCGACGTACGACGGCAACAGTCCGACGTAGTGAATCAACGCCAGCGCCACGCAGGTGGCAAGGCCGGAGCCGCGCAGCGGGTAGCCAAGGCCCTGAATCATGCGTTGATCCAGCGGGGTGTCGACAGAGGCAAGTGCAATACGGGGCATCAGGAAACCTCAGCGTTTGCCACCGAAGATGCCCCCCAGCACGCCGCGCAGAATCTGGCGGCCCAGCTGACTGCCGGCGGTGCGCACCATCTGCTTGCCCATCGTTTCGATCATGCCTTGCCGGCGCTTGGTACCGAACAGCGCATCGTGCACCGCCCCACTCCAGCCGGGTTCGGCCGAAGCCTTGGTTTTTGCGTCGGTGGGCGTCTCGGCGGCGACGGTGGCAGCGTCGGCGGCTTTGTCATCGGCACGACTGGCCAACATCTCGGCGGCGGATTCACGGTTGACCGGCGTGTCGTATTTGCTACCCACCGGTGAGCGCTGACGAATGTTGGTCCGTTCGGCTTCGGTGATTGCGCCTATGCGGCAACCCGGGGTGGTGACCAGCACCTGCTCCACGGGGCAGGGCACGCCGCCGCTCCCCAGCGTGGAAGCCAGCGCCTCGCCAACGGCAAGCTTGGTGATCGCCTCGACCACGTCGAGCTTTGAGTTGGCGACGAAGGTTTCTGCCGCCGCCTTGACCGATTTCTGGTCGCGCGGCGTGAAGGCGCGCATCGCGTGCTGGATGCGATTGCCCAGTTGGCCGAGGATGACGCCAGGAACGTCATCGGGATTCTGCGAGCAAAAGTAGACTCCCACGCCCTTGGAGCGGATCAGCCGTACCACCTGCTCGACGCGCTGCATCAGTGCCGGCGGCGCATCGGCGAACAGCAGATGCGCCTCGTCGAAGAAAAAAACCATCTTGGGCTGATCCAGATCGCCCACTTCGGGCATTTGTTCGAACAGCTCTGACAGCATCCATAGCAGGAAAGTGGAATACAGCCGCGGTTTCATGATCAGTTGATCGGCTGCCAGCACATTGATAATGCCGCGACCGCTCATGTCCTGGCGCATCAGGTCACTCAGCTCCAGCGCCGGTTCGCCGAAAAACTGTTCGGCGCCATCGCCTTCCAGTCGCAGCAGTGCCCGCTGGATCGCCCCGATGCTGGCCGTGCTGATCAGGCCATAACGGGTCGAGATGTCCTTGGCATTTTCCGCGGAAAAGGTCAGCAAAGAACGCAGATCGGCGATGTCCAGCAACAGCAAACCCTGATCATCGGCAACCTTGAAGATTACCTCCAGCACGCCCTCCTGGGTGTCGTTCAACTCCAGCACTCGGCCGAGCAGGTTGGGGCCGAGCTCGCTGATCGAGGCGCGCACCGGGTGGCCGAGCTTGCCGTAGATGTCCCAGAAGATCACCGGGTTGGCCTGCGGCTTCCAGTCATCGAGTTTCAGCCTGGTCAGCCGCTCTTTCAGCTGGTCCCCGGGCGCAGAAGCGGCAAACGCCAGGCCAGCCAGATCGCCCTTGGCATCGGCGAGAAAGCAGGGCACGCCAAGCTTCGAGAAGCCTTCGGCCAGAACCATCAGCGAGACGGACTTGCCGGTACCGGTAGCCCCGGCGATCATGCCGTGGCGGTTGCCGTAGTGCGGGTCGAGGCTGACGCTGGCGCTTTCGTTGCGGCCGATCAGGATCTCAGTCATGGCATTCCGTTCCGTTGGTTGTCGAGCGATTGTAGCCAGGAAGACACCAATGGCGGATTGCCTTCGATGCATTGAGTCGGAGCACAGCCTTAGCTATGGTGGAGGTTTTATACAGGTGAAGTTTGTGATGTCGTTGTCCTCGGTGGTTCATGTTCTGCGTCTGGCACCTTGTGTCCTGGCAGCGTGTCTGTTGGCCGCCTGCGCCAGCGCCGGGGGTGCAGGCAGAAAGCCGTCGGCCACGGTCGATGCGCTTTACCAGCAGCTGGATGGGGCCAGCAATGGCTACGAGACGGCGCTGGAGCAATCCCGCCAGGGTGATCTGGAAGCATCACAACTGACCCTGACCCGCTCGCTTGATCAGTTGAAGGATGCGGCAGCTCGTTGCGGCAATACGCCGGACTGCGATACGCAACGATTCTTCTCGGTGTTTGACCACATGCTGCGTCTGAAAGGCGGGGATTTTGGCGTCGGGCAGGATCTGGAAAGCGATGTGGATCCGGCGCAGGCGGCACTCGCCGCGGGAAAGGGTGGGGTGTCCAGCCTGCCGCAAGCGCAGCGCAGCGTGACTCTTCTGCACGGCCAGAAGCTGTCCAACCTGATCGCGATGAACGGGCCGGTGAAGGCGGCACTGGAGACGTGGCTGACCCAGCGGCGGCCGCAACTGATGAATGCCTACGTCAATTACCAGCACCTGCGGTTCGAGATGTGGCCGGCGTATGAAAGGGCTGATCTGCCCGAGGCGTTGCTGTTCGGCATCATGGCCAGGGAGTCCGGCGGCAAGGTGCATGCCGTATCGCGCTCGGGTGCGTCGGGTCCGTTGCAATTCATGTATGCCACCGGCATGCGCTTCGGGCTGACCATCGACAACGGTTTCGACCTGCGCTTTGATCCGGCGGCCTCGGCGCGGGCGAATGCCGAATACATCGATGAGCAGTTGCGCATCTTCAACAACAACCTCGAACTCACCATCGGCGCCTACAACGGCGGCGAAGGTCGCATGCGGCGTACCGTGGGCGACGACACCTCGGTCAGCTTCTACGATCCGCGCATCTACGACAAGATGTCGCAGGAGACCCGTGACTACGTCCCGTCGGTGCTCGCTGCGGCATGGCTTTTCCTGCACCCGGCGAGTTACAACCTGCACTTCCCGAAGGTCGATGTCGCGCCCGGCAAGATCACCCTCAAACGGCCGGTATCGCTGACCGAGTTGACCGTCTGTCTGGGTTCGGCAGGCAACATGAACGATGGCTGGTTTCGCACCTTGCGCAACCTCAATCCCAGGCTCGATCCGAAGGTGACCCAGCCCGCCGGCACCGTGTTGCAATTGCCAAAATCACTGGAACGGGCATACGCCTCGCGCTGCGTGGATGGACCGTGGCCGATTCTGGCCGATGATTTGCATCATGCGGTGGCGCCGGTAGTCGTCGCGCCGGTGGCGCAGGCATCGGTCAGCAAGCGCACCACGCTTTACAAGGTGCGCCGTGGCGACACCTTGATCGGCATCGTGCGCAAGTTGCATTGCTCAAGCGTGCAAGAGGTCGCGGAGATGAACAAGCTGCATCATCACATCATTCGCGGTGGACAGGTTCTGACGGTGCCCGACTGTCATTGAAGGATAGGTTCGGGTGGCCAGCCATCAGGCGACTGCGCTGTTTTGCATCCAGCTGTCTACGGTACTTTCGCCGCGGCTATGCACTTCCTTGAGCTGACGCAGGATCTGCATCAGCTGCCGATGGTGCGGTCGCAGGCTGGCGTGGGGGGAATTCTTGGTTTCGTGGTAGGCCACGGCAAGCCACAGCGCGATGCCGCGAAGGGCCACTTCGGGATTGTTGGAACAGGCGCGCTCGTAGCCGGCCCCGGTGCCCTGGCCCCAGGGTAGGTAGCGTGCCTCCGGGTCGGTGCCGTAGAGATGGGGGAAGTCGCTGCGCGAGGCCTGTCCGATCTCGCGCAGTGTCAGGGTACTCAGGCGATCGCGGTTGCGCTTGGGCAGCGCCCGGATATTGCGCTCGATATCGCGGAACTGGCGGCCAAGCTGGCGCGCTCGCATCATCACGAAAATGGGCGTCAGTAGTTGCATGAATTCCCCTGGGCACTGGCATTGCGCGGCCTGAAACATCCGCGGCGAAGACGCGATCGTAACCAAGCGTCTCGCGAAATAGCGCGTATAGCGTCACAAAATGACGCTCGACGTCAGTTTCAGGAGTTTTCGAAGGGATTTTTGGAGGTAACGATCAACGCCGACCGATGCGCTGGCCCACCTGCACAGCTTGCTGCGGCTGCAGTGCATCGAGCGCCGCTGAGGTCTCGGGCAGCAGCACGATCACGGTCGAACCCATGTTGAAGCGTGCCATCTCCGCGAAGCGTTCGAGCGTAATATTTCGGCCTTCGAACGATTTGTGCCGGATCGAAGAGGCGTAGGGCGGGATGACCAGGCCATCCCAGACCGTGGCCACCGACGACACCAGGATCGCGCCGACCATCACCACCACGAACGGGCCATGCTCGCCATCGAAATGGCAGACCAGGCGCTCGTTGCGGGCGAACAGCCGAGGAATCGCTTCGACTGCAAACGGCGCCACGCTGAAGATGCGACCGGGTACGTGCACGGTTTCTTTCAACGTACCTTTCAACGGCATGTGGACGCGGTGGTAATCGCGCGGCGAAAGATAGACCGTGACGAATCGACCGTTGCGATAGGGCTTGGCGGCAATTTCGTCACCACCCAGCAGCTCGGCGGCGGTGTAGTCCTGGCCCTTGGCCTGGAAGATCCCGCCGTCGACGATGCTGCCGGACTGACTGATTCGCCCGTCGGCAGGTGAGAGCACCGCAGACGAATCAGGGTCGGCGCGCCGCGCATCGGGACGCAGTTTGCGGGTGAAGAACGCATTGAAATGCTGATAGGCCAGCGGATCAGGCTGCACCGCCTCGGTCATGTCGACCTGGTAATTGCGCACGATGGTGCTGATCAGCCAATTCTTCCACGGCGCGAAGGTCCAGCGGGTGGCCCAGTAGACCACGCGCGAAAGCGCGCGATGGGGCAGGATGTACTGCAGGAATACGTTGAAAGTCATCGAAACAGTATAAGGGCTGGGAGCCTGTCGGACTTTGGATGGCCGGTCTGCGCAACGGTTTGCAGGGCTCGTATATCCGCCGATCCTTGGTTCATAGAACCATGATGGACCCGCAAATCGCCAATTGCTGCCTTCGCACAGCCGAATTTTCGACTCGATCACCAAAGTCCGGCAGGCTCCTTGCAGGCCCTATAATGGCCGGCCATTCTGTTTTCCCTGGATCGCCGTGACTGCCGAACTCGTCTCCATCATCGACTTCATCCGCTACGGCGCCAGTCGCTTCTCGGCCGCCGAGCTGACCTTCGGCCACAGCCACGACAACCCGATCGATGAAGCGACGCACCTGGTGCTGGCCAGTCTTCATCTGCCGCCCGACATCCCTCCCGCGTATGGCGCCGGCCGGCTCACCGCCGAAGAGCGCGACAACGTGCTGGTACTTATCGAGCGCCGCGTCAGTGAGCGGCTGCCGGTGGCTTATCTGGTCGGCGAAACCTGGTTCGCGGGCCTGAAGTTCAAGAGCGACAAGCGCGCGCTGGTGCCGCGATCTCCGATCGCCGAATTGATCGAGTCGGGCTTTGCGCCGTGGCTGGACGAGCGGCATATCGAGCGCGCGCTCGACCTTTGCACCGGCTCCGGCTGCATCGGCATTGCGATGGCCGAGTACAACCCTGACTGGCAGGTCGATATCGTCGACATCAGTGACGAGGCGCTGTCGCTGGCACGTGAGAACATCGTCTTCCAGCATGTCGAAGGCCGGGTCAACGCGATCCAGTCGGACCTGTTCGCCGGCGTGCAGGACGAGCGCTACGACCTGATCGTTTCCAACCCGCCTTACGTCACCGAAGATGAGTATTCCGCCTTGCCGGGTGAATACGTGCATGAGCCGAAGCTCGGCCTTACCTCCGGTACCGATGGTCTGGATCTGTGTCTTCGCATGCTCGACGAAGCGGCCGACCATCTGACCGACGAGGGCCTGCTGATCGTCGAGGTCGGTGAAAGCGAGCACGCTTTGGCGGCCTTGCTGCCGCAAGTGCCGTTCATCTGGATCGAGTTCAAGGTCGGGCCAATGGGCGTCTTCGCCCTGGAGCGGCGCGATCTGCTACAGCACGCGCCGGCTATTCGTGCGGCTGCGGTGGCGCGGCAAGTCTGAGGAAGGCTTGATGGAACTGGAAACCGCTCGCCTGAGGCTCGATGCTCTCCGGGCGAAGGATGCCGAGGCGCTCTTTCGCTATCGTGCCGATCCTCAGGTATCCCGTTTCCAGGGCTGGCGGCCTGCCAGCGTAACGGACGCGGAGCATTTCATTCAGCGTCAGGCGGGCGCATCGATCGATACGCCAGACAGCTGGTTTCAGCGCGCCATTCGCCTGCGTGAGGGCGGCGAACTGATTGGCGACCTTGGCATCCATTTTCCGGCGGAGGTCGGCGATTCAGTCGAATTCGGCATCAGTTTCGCGCCTGGCTTCCATGGGATGGGCTTCGCCACCGAAGCGCTTCAGGCGGTGTTCGATCTGATCTTCGGTCGTTTGGAAAGGCATCGCATCCATGCCTCGGTGGACCCGCGCAACACGGCCAGCATCGGGCTGCTGCGTTCGCTCGGCATGCGGCAGGAGGCGCATCATCGCGAAAGCCTCTGGCTGCACGGGGAATGGGTCGATGATGTGGTGTTTGCGTTGCTGGCACGGGAATGGTCCTGCCGTAGGGCGCCGACTGACCCCGACAGGCCGTCATCGCGCTAAGCTGTAAGGGTTTCCTTCGGACGTCCAAACACCGTGTCCAGCAATTCTTTCGGCAAGCTCCTCACAGTGACCACCTTCGGCGAAAGCCACGGACCGGCGATCGGCTGCGTAATTGACGGCTGCCCGCCGGGACTGGCGATTGACCCGGAGGAGTTTCGCTCCGATCTTGAGCGACGCGCCACGGGTCGCAGCCGCTACACCTCGCAACGGCACGAAACGGACGAGGTTGAAATTTTGTCCGGCGTGTACGAGGGCAAGACCACGGGAACGCCTCTGGCGCTGCTGATCCGCAATGTGGACCAGCGCAGCAAGGACTACGGTGACATCGTGCAGACGTTCCGGCCAGGCCACGCCGATTACACCTACTGGCAGAAGTACGGCATTCGCGATCCTCGCGGCGGCGGACGCTCCTCGGCGCGTGAGACCACTATGCGCGTGGCCGCTGGAGTCGTCGCAAAAAAGTGGCTCGCCGAACGGCATGGCGTGACGGTACGCGGCTACCTGGCGCAGATCGGCGACATCACCCCCGAGAGCTTTGAATGGCAAGCGGTCGAGCAGAATCCGTTCTTCTGGCCGAGCGCGTCCCAGGTGCCGGCGATCGAGTCCTACATCAACGCGCTGCGCAAATCCGGCGACTCGGTTGGTGCCCGGGTCAACGTCGTAGCCGATGGCGTTCCGCCCGGCTGGGGCGAGCCGATCTACGGCAAGCTGGACGGCGATCTGGCCAGCGCGCTGATGTCGATCAATGCAGTGAAGGGCGTGGAGATTGGTGACGGCTTTGCCGCGGTCAGCCAGCGTGGAAGCGAGCATCGCGATGAAATGCATATGGACGGCTTTACGTCCAATCACGCCGGCGGCATTCTGGGCGGCATCAGTAGCGGTCAGCCGGTGACGGCCTCCATCGTATTGAAGCCGACTTCCAGCATCCTAATTCCAGGCCACAGCATCAATCTTGCTGGCGAGTCGACTGACGTGGTGACCAAGGGTCGTCACGATCCCTGCGTGGGCATCCGCGCGACTCCGATTGCCGAGGCAATGATGGCATTGGTACTGATGGATCAGGCCTTGCGCCATCGTGCGCAATGCGGCGACGTCGGGCCGGTTGCGCCGCGCATCCCATGACGACCCGAGCGCAGACCGGGCGATGAGCACGAAACCCAGCGTGTGGGTGTCAAGGCCCACCTTCCCCGAGATCACCGCAAGGCTGGAACCCCATTTCGAGGTGGTTGTCGAGCACGCGGAGGTCGCGTTTTCCCCGGCGGAGCTGGCGGCGAAGCTTGCGCTGCACGATGCCGCGATCATCGGACTGAAAGAGCGCGTCGGTGCCGTGGAGATTGCAGCAGCCCCTCGTTTGCGGATGGTCGCCAATCTTGCTGTAGGTCATGACAACCTCGACCTGGCGGCGCTTACGGCGGCGGGTGTGGCGGCCTCCAATACTGCCGACGTGCTCAACGAGAGCGTGGCTGACTACGCATGGGCGTTGATGCTGGGCGCCGCACGCCGCACCGGCGCGGCCGAGCGCTGGTTGCGCGCGGGGCATTGGCAAGCCACCGAATTTCTCGGCTGGCTGGGCATGGATATACGTGGTCGCACGTTGGGCATTCTCGGCATGGGCCGAATCGGGCAAGCGATTGCGCGGCGGGCTCAGGGTTTCGGAATGCATGTGATCTACCACAATCGCTCGCGACTGCCTTCCTCGACGGAAACCGAATGCAGGGCGAGCTACGTCGACAAGCCGCAACTGTTGCGCGAGTCCGATTTTCTGATGCTGGTGCTGCCGCTGACGCCCGAAAGCAGACATGCGATCGCCGCGCCGGAGCTGGCGCGAATGAAGCCCACGGCCGTATTGGTGAATATCGCGCGCGGCGGTATCGTCGATGAGGTCGCGCTGGCTTCGGCGCTTGCCAGCGGCGGTCTGGCAGCGGCCGCACTGGATGTCTTCGAGGGCGAGCCAGGCGTCAATCCCGCCTTGCTGTCGCTCGACAATGTCCTGCTCAGCCCACATATAGCGAGCGCGACGCATGATACGCGGCGCGCCATGACGGCCATGGCCGTCGACAATGTACTAGCAGTTTTTGGCCACGGCCCGCATGCGGGCCAGCCGCCCTCGATCCTCAATCCCCAGGTGTTGTCCGCAGACGGCCTGGTATTCCCGACTCACTGATCTACCGAAAAAGAAGTCCACTGATGAGCAAAAAGAGCAGTTACAAAGTTGCCTTGGTTGGCGCCACGGGTGCCGTTGGCGAGACCATGCTGGCCATTCTGGCCCAGCGCGATTTTCCCATCAGTGAGCTGGTGCCTCTGGCCAGCGAGCGTTCGGCGGGCAGCAAGATCAGCTTCGCGGGCAAGGACGTCACCGTCCAGTTGCTGGATACCTATGACTTTGAGGGTGTGGACATTGCTTTCTTTTCCGCCGGAGGGTCGGTCAGTAGCGAACATGCGCCGCGAGCCGTCGATGCCGGGGCCGTGGTGATCGACAACACGTCGGAGTTTCGTTACCAGGACGACATTCCGCTGGTGATCAGCGAGGTCAACCCGCATGCGATCGCCGACTACACCCGCCGCGGCATCATTGCCAATCCCAATTGCTCGACCATGCAGATGCTGGTTGCGCTGGCGCCGATTCATCGTGCGGTGCAGATCGAGCGCATCAATGTCGCCACCTACCAGTCGGTATCCGGTGCCGGTCGCAGTGGCATGGAGCAGTTGGGGCGCGAGACAGCCGCCTTGCTGAACTTCCAAAGCGTGGAGCCGGGCAAGAAATTTCCTGTCCAGATCGCGTTCAATGTCATACCGCACATCGACGATTTTCAACCCAACGGCTATACCAAGGAAGAAATGAAGCTGGTGTGGGAAACCCGCAAGATTCTGGAGGATGAGTCGATCCAGGTGAATCCGACCGCCGTACGTGTGCCGGTGTTCTATGGCCATTCCGAGGCAGTGCATATCGAGACCAGCGAAAAGATCACCGCCGAACAGGCGCGTGAGTTGCTGAAGCACGCGCCTGGCGTGGTGTTGATGGACGAACGCAAGTCGGGCGGCTATCCGACGCCGGTGGGCCAGGCGGCCGGCACCGATGGCGTCTTTGTCGGCCGTATCCGGGAAGACATTTCGCACGAGCGGGGACTCGACCTGTGGGTTGTTTCGGACAATATCCGCAAGGGAGCGGCATTGAATGCCGTGCAAATCGCCGAGCTGTTGATCGAGAACTACCTCTAGACATGCGCTTCCCGCAACTTATTGTTTTCGCTTTTTTTGTTTCCATGCCAACGGTGTGGGCAACCGGCAGTCAAACGCCGGTGAAGAGCGTATCCAGTGGACGGGGACCGGGAAAGGCACTCGGCCAGGTCAGGCAGCAACAGTTGAAAAACCAGGCCAAAGTGAAGCGTCTCAAGCATGATGTGGCAACACAGCAATCGGATAGCGCCGAGGCGGGCAGGCGGTTGCAACAGCAGGACGATGCGATTGCCGAGCTGCGAAGACAGTTGCAGAAATTTAAAGCCGAGCCGCCCGCTGGACAGCATTGAAGGGGATACTACGGTGAGAAGATGCCGCAGCAATGTGTCGCAAGTATTCGCCACAGCTATTGTTGATTGGCCTACATATAACTAAAGTGGCACCTCGTTTGCCGTTGTAGACGCTGTCACGGCGACTCAAATTACAGAGTTGTGCCACGTATCGTTCGGGGGAACATGCATGAATCGTTCATTGAAATTGTCGATGCTGGTGGCATTGGCGCTGGGTACCAGTCAGGCGCTCGCCATGGATCTGGGGCAGGTTCAGGTGAAGTCGGCACTGGGCCAGCCCTTGCTGGCGGAAATCCCTCTGCACCCGGCCAATCCATCGGAGCTCAAGAATCTTACCGTCAAGCTGGCGTCGAGCGAAGAGTTTGCCCGTGCGGGCATCGTCGGCGGACGGACCTCGATTCCGCTGCATTTCAGGGTAGCCAACACCGGCGATGGCCATCAGGTGATCCGGATCACCAGCAGCGCAGCGGTTGACAACCCATATCTCGACCTGCTGATCGAAGTGAATGGCAGCGCGGGCAAGAGCGTTCGTGAGTTCGCCATCTTGCTGGATCCACCTCATGCGCCGATGGCAGCCCCCACTGTCGCGCCTGCACCCAAGGCAGCTACGCCGAATCAGCGCGTGGCCAGCCGGTCGATACCGGTTCCACCTCGTCGCTCGGCTCCCGCTCAAACACCTGCGCCGCAGACATCCGTGGTCAATGGTAAATACGGTCCGGTCGAGCATGGTCAGACGCTTTCGGGCATTGCCCGCAGCACGGCGCCGTCGGGGGTAGATGTTCAGCAAATGATTCTGGCGCTGCAGCAGGCCAATCCGGATGCGTTTTATCGTGAAAACATCAATGCGTTGAAGAGTGGTGCGGTGCTTCGTGTGCCAACCGCAGCCGAAGCGCAGGCGATGACCATCGCCGCTGCGTTGGCGGAAATTCGCCGCCAGAACAGCGACTGGCGCGCAGGAACACCTGGCAAGCCAGCGGTGGTTGCCGCCGCAGCCACACGTGCGCCGGCGGCAAAAGCGCCCGGGAACCGTGACAACAGTGACCGTCTTGCACTGGTTCCGGCGAAAGAGGGCGGTAACGGCGCAACGGGCCAAGGCGGCGAAACTTCCGGCAAATCGGCCAGCAGCGTCCGCCAGGACCTCATGCGTGCCAAGGAGAGTGTCGTCAGCCTGCAGCAACAAAGTACGGATTTGAAGGGACAACTGAAGGATCTGTCTGACATCAACAGCAAGAACGATCGTCTTCTGTCGCTGAAAGACAACGAGATTGCCGAACTGCAAAGCAAACTTGCTGCGGCACGCAAGACCGCGGGTCTGCCTCCGATGGCGGTACCCGTACCGGCGTCGGCGATGACCGCCGCCAAACCGGCCGCCACGAAGCCATTGGTTGAAGGTGACCTTGCAACGGCCACCGCAAATGCGTCGGTAAATCCCGATCAGACGCCCGTCAGCAGCGGTTCCTCGGCTTTGGCCAGTGCCGCGATGGCATCGGCTGCCAGCGCGCCGAAAGCCAGCACGCCTGCGACAGTGGTACCTGCCAAGCCGGCAGTGAAGAAGCCGGTGGTCGGCAAACCAGCCGCGCCAGCGGCCATGATCGAACAACCCTGGTACATGCAGACTTGGGCCTGGGCGGTTGGCGCGGGCGCCGTGCTCCTGTTGATTCTTCTGGCGATGCTTGGCCGCCGGAAGCGTGCGGTCAGCGATTTGTCCAAGGCTTCGCTGGCTGACCGGTTCGGCTCTGCACCAGCGGCTGATGCAGACGTTCTCGACGCGGAGGATCTGGATCAGGAAGAACTGCTGGACCAGCTGGCCGAGCACCCTGACGATATCGGTCTGCATCTGGAACTGGTCACGCTTTATTACTCGCGTCGCGATGTCGAGCATTTCGAGGCGGCCGCCGAAGCGATGCATGCACATATCACCGATCCGGAGCAGGATGAGTGGCAGGACGTGCTTAACATGGGTGAGGATCTGGTGCCGGAACATCCTCTGTTCGATCACCACCCCGAGTTACCCGCACGCGAAGATGCCGAGGCGCGTCGGGAATTCGATATCGATGATTATGTCGGCGACCAGAACTCAGCCCCGGATGCCTCGACAACGTTGCCGCCAGACGGGCCAAAACAGGTCAGTGAGTACCATTTCAATTTTGATCTGACGCGTCCTGCTGCCGACGAATCGTCAGCAGATGTTCACCTGCCCGCGTATGACGAAATAGTGGCTGCTCCGTTGCTGGACGAGGTACCGGTATCGGACACGCCGATCGAACAAGAATCAGAATCGACCTGGCAGTTCAAAGATTCCACGGCGGAACCGGTGGCTGATAGCGGTACGGAGCTTGGCGAGTTCAGCGACGATCCGATCGATACCAAGCTGGACCTGGCGCGCGCCTATCTCGACATGGGCGACGCCGATGGCGCGCGCGCCATGCTGGGCGAGGTAATGAAGGAAGGCAGCCAGATGCAGAGGGACACAGCCAAGCGTCTGCTCGACGATATCAGTTGACGCTTTTCGGTTGATCCCCCGGACCACTCGGGCCGGCCTTGCCGGCCCGATGTCGTTGCGGGCTGGTAATCTCCCGAACGTCTTTCATCGGTTTTGTACAACGTCATGCGGATCGCACTGGGCATCGAATACGACGGCACGGATTTCTTCGGTTGGCAGCGTCTGACCGAAGGCCCCAGCGTACAGGCACGGTTGGAGCAGGCCTTGTCAAAAGTTGCAGCACATCCGGTGGAGGTCAGTTGCGCCGGTCGCACCGACTCTGGTGTGCACGGTCGGTGTCAGGTGGTGCATTTCGATACCGATGCGCAGCGCGAGATGCGTGGCTGGGTGCTGGGGACGAGCTCCAATCTGCCTGCCGGCGTCGCAGTACTCTGGGCGCAGCCGGTGCTGGAGAGTTTCCATGCGCGCTACGCGGCGCGAAGCCGTCGTTACCGCTATCAGATTCTGAACCGGACGGTGCGTGCCGCACTGGATGCCCGTTATGTCACCTGGGAGCGACATCCACTGGATGCCGAGCGCATGCACATGGCGGCGCAGGCCTTGCTGGGGGCGCATGACTTCAGTGCCTTTCGCGCCTTGTCATGTGAGGCAATCCACCCACGCCGGACAGCGTTGGCGGTCACTGTGCGGCGCGAAGGCGAACAGCTTTTTGTCGAGATCGAGGCAAACGCATTCCTGCATCACATGGTGCGTAATATTGTCGGCTCACTGTTGATGATTGGCCGCGGTGACCGACCGATCGAGTGGATGGGTGAGTTGCTCGCTGGTCGCGATCGTCAGGCTGCCGGTCCCACGGCGCCCTCATCGGGGCTGACCTTTCTTGGTCCCCGTTACGAAGCGCATTGGGGCCTGCCAGCGGAAGTGTCGATGGCTGGAGCTGGCTCATGACGCGTATCAAGTGCTGCGGGATGACCCGGGTCGAGGATGCGTTGCTCGCTGCGGATCTGGGCGCGGATGCAATCGGGGTCGTTTTCGCCGCGCGCAGCAAACGTCGGGTAACGATCGCCCATGCCCGCGACATCGTCGTTGCCATGCCTCCGCTAGTGACGACAGTGGCCCTGTTCATGGACGATGATGTCAGTCTCGTGCATCAGGTGATCGAGCAAGTGCAGCCGACCCTGTTGCAGTTCCACGGGCGCGAAACGGACGCCTGGTGCGCGCAGTTTCAGCATCCGTTTCTCAAGGCGATAGCCATGGCCGACGGCGCGGTTGGCCTGTCGCAACTGACGGCGTATCCGCATGCAGCGGCATTGCTGCTTGATGGCCATGGCCTGGGCGAAGTCGGCGGCAGCGGCCAGGCGTTCGACTGGTCGCTGATGCCTACGAACCTGGACGTTCCATGGATGCTGGCCGGGGGACTGAACCCGGGCAATGTCGCCGATGCGCTGCGACTTGCGCGACCGTGGGCGGTGGACGTGGCCAGCGGTGTCGAATCGTCACCGGGGATCAAGGATCCGCGCAAACTCGCCGCTTTTATCCATGCGGTTCGCTCGGCGGACGTCGACGCCTTCACCGCTGCCGAGTAGCGACTTAAGCAATGACGGGTCGAGCTGCGCCGCGATAGCATGAAGATCGTCTTGTCACTTTCAGGGAATCGAGCCCATGTCCGCCGCCATTGAGGAATGCCGCGCCACCGGACAGTCCTTTGCGATTGATGATTTTGTCGGCCGTGATCGTCCGCTGGTCCTTCGCGGTCTCTGCGACGACTGGCCGGTCGTCCGGATGGCACGGGAGTCGGATACCGCGTTTGCACGAGGGCTGGCGGCGCTGGACAGTGGCGAGGATGCCGACGCCTTGCTGATGCCCGCCGTAGAAGGCGGCGTGATCGGTTACAACGCGGCATTCGACGGGTTCAACTACGAACACCACCGAGTCTCGGTGACCCAGGTATTGAAGCGACTGGCGCACCACAGCCGGGGGGACGACCCTCCCGGACTGGCGTTGCAGAGCGCGCTCATTTCAACCTGCCTGCCCGGATTTCTGAAGGATCATTCGCTGCCGTTTCTCGATCGCGCGATCCAGCCACGTATCTGGATCGGCAACCGTGTCACTACACCGGTGCACTTCGACGAATCCCACAACATCGCCTGTGTGGTGTCCGGGAGCCGGAAATTCACGCTGTTTGCTCCGGATCAGGCGCCGAACCTGTATATCGGGCCACTGGACTTCGCCCCGACCGGCGCTGCCATGGGAATGGCCCGGCTCGACCGCCCCGACGATCCGCGTTATCCGCGCCTGAAGCAGGCCCTGGCCGCGGCGCAGGTCGCCGACCTGCTGCCGGGCGACGCGATCTACATTCCGCCGATGTGGTGGCATCACGTGCAATCACTGAAGCGGATCAATGCGTTGGTAAATTACTGGTGGAAATCCACGCCTGCCAACGGCTATGCGCCGCCAACGGCGCTGGGCTGCCTGATGCATTGCATCCTGACCTTCAAGTCGCTGCCGCCAGCAGAGAAGGCGGCCTGGAAGGGCTTGCTGGATTTCTATGTTTTCGATGAGAACGACGCGGCCGGACACATCCCGTTCGAGCGTCGAGGATTACTCGGCGCACTCACGCCTGAACAGGTCGATGCCTTCAGGCAAACCATACGGCGTTATCTCTGACGGTCGTTGTTTGGAATGCTTTCCCGAAGTGGACGCACGGCAGGAGCGGCTGGCTGTTTGTCGTGCCAGTGACCCATCGCGCGCGCCTGCCGCTCTTCATCCGCCAGCCAGTTCGTTTTTCAACCAGCTGACGAGTGCCTGGGTGCGCGCATCACGCGCTCGTCGGGGTGTGGCAAGCACCCATGCAGCGTCGGTCTCACGGAAGCCCCAGGGCGCAAGCAGTCGTCCTGCGGCCAAATCCTCCGCGACCAGCGGCTCGGGTGCGATCGCGATACCGAGGCCGGCCAGCGCCGCTTCCAGCAAGTAGTAAAGATGGGCGAAGCCCTGGCCGGTACCCGACGGTGCGGCGGACAGGTTTTCGGCCTTGGCCCAATCGCTCCACGCCTGTGGTCGCGACACGGTGTGCAGCACCGGTTCGTTGATCAATGCCTCGGCAGGTCGCCCCTGCAACTGCAACCACCCCGCGTAGCGTGGACTCACCACCGGCCCCATCCGCTCCGGTGCCAGCACATCTACCTGCCAGTTGGCTGGCCACGGCGGTGCAGCCAGCATCAGCGCCGCATCCACCTCACCGGCATTCGGCGATAACGGGGTCTCCTGCGCCGTCAAATGCAGGGCGAGATCGGGCAGGTCGCGTTGCAGTCGATCCAGACGCGGGATGACCCAGCGCGCCAGTACGCTGCCCGAACAGCCCAGCACGAACGGACCTCGCGATGAAAGTTGCAGCCCGGTCCAGGTATCGCGCAACTGGTCGAACGCCGCGCCTGCGCCATCGCGAAGTTGCTGACCCACCTGCGTGAGGCTCAGGCCACGTCCCTGGCGCATGAAAAGCGGCTGCCCCAGTGCATCTTCCAGCACACGCAATTGCCGGCTTACGGCACCGTGAGTGACGTGCAAGGCTTCGGCGGCACGGGTGACGCTTTGGAACCGTGCCGCGGCCTCGAAGGCGCGCAGCGCATTCAGTGGTGGCAGGTCACGTTCGCTCATAGGTGATATTTTCTGACAAGTCGAGGCAATCTTATCGCTTTTTTGATACCGCGATTGTCTTTAAGCTTGGCTTTCGCGGCGTGATCAAGCGCTCGATCTCCCCAGTTTTTTGCACAGGATGTTTCAGCATGTCGAAGCCCTCCATCCAGGATTTTCACCAATGGCCCGATGCGCACGGGCGCTTTGGTGATTTCGGTGGCCAGTACGTGGCCGAGACGCTGATGGCGCCGTTGGCCGAATTGAGCGAAGTCTACGAACGGCTGCGGCACGACCCGGAGTTCATCGCCGAGCTGGACCATGACCTGAAGCATTACGTCGGTCGACCCAGCCCGATCTATCACGCCGAAAGGTTGTCGAAGCATGTCGGCGGCGCACGCATCCTGCTCAAGCGCGAGGACCTCAATCACACCGGCGCGCACAAGATCAACAACACGGTTGGCCAGGCGCTGGTCGCCAAGCGCATGGGCAAGCCGCGCATCATCGCCGAGACCGGCGCCGGCCAGCACGGTGTTGCCAGTGCCACGGTGGCTGCGCGACTGGGCCTTAAATGCGTGGTCTACATGGGCGAGGTCGATATCGAGCGCCAGAAGATCAACGTCTACCGCATGAAATTGCTTGGTGCCGAAGTGGTACCCGTTACGTCGGGTTCGAAGACGCTAAAGGACGCCTTGAACGAGGCGATGCGCGACTGGGTCACCAACGTCGCCGATACCTTCTACATCATCGGCACCGTGGCCGGCCCTCATCCGTACCCGCAGATGGTGCGTGACTTCAATGCCATCGTGGGCCGCGAAGCACGCGAACAGATGCTGGAAGAATACGGCCGATTGCCCGATGTGCTGACCGCCTGCGTCGGCGGCGGCTCGAACGCGATCGGCTTGTTCCACGCCTTCCTCAACGATGCCGACGTGCGCATGGTCGGTGCCGAAGCGGCGGGCGAGGGCATCGCGACGGGCCGCCACGCGGCGTCGCTGGCGGCCGGTCGGCCCGGTGTGCTGCACGGCAACCGCACCTATGTGCTGTGTGACGACAACGGCCAGATCACCGAGACCCATTCGATATCGGCCGGGCTGGATTATCCCGGCGTCGGCCCCGAGCACGCTTTTCTCAAGGATGCCGGTCGTGCCGAGTATGTCGGTGTCACCGACGACGAGGCGATGGAGGCTTTCCATCTGCTGGCGCGCCAGGAGGGCATTCTGGCGGCACTGGAGTCCAGCCATGCCGTTGCGCAGGCGATCAAGCTGGCGCGCGAGCTGCCGAAGGACGGACTGGTGCTGTGCAATCTTTCAGGACGCGGCGACAAAGATGTACATACGATTGCCGCGCGCGAAGGAGTTACGGTATGAGCCGGATCGATCGTCGCTTCGCCGAGCTTAAGGCCGCGCGCCGGACGGGGCTGATCCCCTTCGTTACCGCCGGTGATCCCGCGCCGGAGCACACGGTCGCCTTGATGCATGCGCTGGTCGACGCCGGCGCCGACCTGATCGAGCTGGGCGTACCGTTTTCCGATCCGATGGCGGATGGTCCGGTCATCCAGCATGCCAGCGAGCGGGCAATTGCGCGGGGTGTCGGGCTCGAGAACGTATTGGGCTGGGTGTCCTCGTTCCGCCAGCGCGACTCGCAGACGCCAATCGTATTGATGGGTTACCTCAACCCGATCGAGATCCACGGTTACGCCCGTTTTGCCAGCGAAGCGGTGGCGGCCGGGGTGGACGGCGTGTTGCTGGTGGATTGTCCGCTGGAGGAGGCCGGGGTCCTGCAGCCGCTGAAGGACGCCGGCCTGCAGCAAATCCTGCTTGCCGCGCCCACTACCGCACCCGCGCGTATGGCGCTGCTGTGCGGGTCGGCGCAGGGTTTCCTGTACTATGTCTCGGTTGCCGGGATCACCGGTACGGCGAGTTTGAGTACCTCCGACATCGCTGTCCGGGTAGCGGATATTCGCGCCCGGTCGCGTGCGCCGGTGGCGGTGGGTTTCGGTATCCGTGACGCGGCCAGCGCCGTGGCGATCGCGGGTTTTGCCGATGCCGTGGTGATCGGCAGTGCACTGGTCGAACGTCTGGCTGGCGCCACGGATGCGAGTGAGGTTGCCGAGCGGGCGCGCGCGTTTCTGGCCCCGATCCGGGCCGCGCTTGACGCAGATTGAGAGTTCGCGCCGCTCGACCACGGCGCGCCAGATGCGCCGGACTCGAAAGAGCTGGCCTAAAAAGATTCAGGTGATGCGATGAACTGGCTGCAGAAAATCATGAGTCCGCGCACTCGTCCCCAGCAAAATCCGAGTGGCGGCAAGGGCTCCGTACCGGAAGGCGTCTGGGACAAGTGCGGCGGCTGCGGCACGGTGCTGTATCGGCCGGAACTGGAGCGCAACCTGATGGTTTGCCCCACGTGCGGCCATCATCACTACATCAGCGCCCGAATGCGTCTGGACGCGTTGCTCGACGAAGGCTCCGGTCAGGAGCTGTGGGCCAGCATGGAGCCTACCGATCCGCTGAAGTTCCGCGACTCCAAAAAATATCGCGACCGCATCACGGCCACGCAGAAGAAGACCGGCGAAAAGGATGCGATGGTCGCCATGAGCGGCAGGCTGAAAGGCCGCCCGTTGATGGCGGTGGCCTTCGAGTTTGCCTACATGGGCGGCTCGATGGGTTCAGTGGTTGGTGAAAAATTCACCCGCGCCGCCGAACGGGCGCTGGCAGACCGGAGCGCGCTGGTGTGTTTCTCCGCCACGGGCGGTGCTCGCATGCAGGAGGCGCTGTTCTCGTTGATGCAGATGGCCAAGACCTCGGCCGCGCTGGCGCGACTGCGCGATGCCGGCGTGCCGTATATCAGCGTGCTGACCAATCCCACCACCGGTGGCGTGTCTGCCAGTCTGGCCATGCTTGGCGACATCAACATCGGCGAGCCAAAGGCGTTGATCGGCTTTGCCGGGCCGCGGGTGATCGAGCAGACCGTGCGTGAAACCCTGCCGGAAGGATTCCAGCGTTCGGAGTTCCTGGTCGACCATGGCGCCATCGACCTGATCGTCGACCGTCGCGAGATGCGCGACAAGCTGGCTGATCTGTTCGGTATCCTGATGAAGGAGTCGCGCGCCGCCTGACCAGTGGGCTCGGTGTTGAAGCGATGCCGCCGCGAGGCGGCATTGTTGTTTCCGCGCTCGAGTTTTCCACAGCTGCTGTGGAAGCGTTGCGTTAAAGCCTGTGGACAACACGGCAGGTGCGTTGATACATCAAGCACTTGCCACGGACTGGTCATGAACTGAGCAGGAGAGCCTTGGGTCCTCGAACGTTTCTGCTGCATGAGCTGTGACGCTGCCGCGCACTTTTCCACAGCGTCTGTTTGTCTGTCCTGTACAAGCCTGTGGAAAACTCCGTCACCGCCCTTGGGTAACAAGCACTTGCTACGCAATGTCTAAAGTTTACGCACCCAGATGCGAATGCAATTACTGATGACTACCGGACTGTCAACGGGTCGCGCAGAGCGTAGCCTGCGCAGCGGGCGGAGTCGAAGCGCCGCCAAGTAAGGACAGCCCATCGCCTGTAGGTCCTTCGACTTCGGCCTGTGGCCTGCGCTCAGGACGAATGAGCTCAAGTAAGTACCGTTCGACCCAGATGCCGATAGCGGGGTCGTGACAAGAAAAGTTCTCCACAGTCGCTGTGGAACGCGGGGCGCAAAGCCTGTGGACAAGTGCGCTATCTCTTTGACGGCAAAGGCTATGGCGACGGCGTGCGCAAATGCTGAGCAGGGAAACGTCAGACGAACGGTGGCAGCAGCCACAGTGAGGTGGCGCCGAGTGCGCAGCCGATGGCGGTGGCTGCGAGAACGTCACTGGGATAATGCAGGCCGAGAACGACTCGGGATGTGGCAACCAGTGTGGTGAATCCGAGCAGCAATGGCGCCAGGAGGGGATACCACGCCAGCGCGATGATGGTGAAGCTCACCGCCTGCAGAGTGTGGCCGGACGGGAAGCTGAATTCATCCAGCGCGGGTATGTGCGCAATGACGCCTGGACAGACGCGATAGGGGCGCGGTCGGCGGGTGCAACGTTTCAATACGCGATACAGCAGCAGCGCCGCAAGGCCGGTTGCCGCCATGTGGGCGGAAGCTGCCAGTCCGCGTTGTCCGCCCAGCAGGACCAGCACGGCCATCAAGGCATACCAGAACACGCCGTCGCCCAGTCGGCTGATGACGCCGAAGAACAGGCCGACGGCGCGTCGCGCGCCCCATCGATTGGCCAGCACGCAGACCCGGCGGTCGAGCGCCAGGCGCTGGTTCGGGGACATCTCAGGCGTGGGCAATGGCGGCAAGATCTTCATGCAGATTCTCCTCGGCCATTTCGCGCAGAAGGGCTTCGAAATCCTGGATCACGGCGTTGGGTGACAGTCCCGCCATGCCCGCATGGGCGGCGCGGCCCATGTGACGGATCAGGGCCGGGTTGCTGCCAACTCGGCAGGCGGCATCGATGAACGCTGCCTCGTTGCCCGACTCGATGCAGTAGCCGTTGACGCCGTTGGTGAGATGCTCACGCGCGGCGCCCTCGGCATAGGCCACCACCGGCAAGCCGGCAGCCAGCGCCTCGACGATTACGTTGCCGAAGGTCTCGCTGAGGCTGGGAAACGGAAACAGGTCGGCACTTGCATAGTGACGGGCCAGTGCATCGCCGCGCTGCACGCCGACAAAGATGAAGTCCGGATGGGCCGCTTCCAGCGCGGCGCGTGCCGGCCCGTCGCCGACCCAGATATAACGTGCTTCGGGTATTTTTTGTTGCAAGGCGCGAAAGGCCCGCACGGCCAGGTCGAGATTTTTTTCGGCCGCAATGCGCCCCACATAAAGCACCACGGGGACGTGGGGGGCGATGCCCCAACTGGCGCGCAGCGCTCCATCGCGATGGCGTGGATGAAACAGCTGCGTATCCACGGCGCGTCGCAAAAGGCGGGCGTTCGATATACCCATGGCTTGCAGCTCTCGTACGAGTGCATCGGTGGGAACCAGGGTGGCTCCGGAGCGCTGATGAAAACGGCTCAGATAGCCGCGCACCAACGGGGTGAGCAGGCCGACACCGTAGTGATCCGCATAGGCATCGAAACGGGTGTGGAAGCCGCTGCTTACTGGTATCCCCAGCCGTCGGGCAGCATGCACCGCTGACCAGCCGAGCGGACCTTCCGTGGCCACGTAGATGGCGTCGGGCCGATGCCGTCCCCAGTGCTTTCGCAAGGTGCGCCCGGCGGGCAGGCCGAACCGCAAACCCGGATAGCGGGGTAGAGCACCGCCACGGACGCTGGTCACCTCAATACCCGGCTCGTCCTCGAACGCGGTCGACTGACGGGGACGGATCAGGTCGACGCTGTGGCCGCGCTTGGCCAGGCCCGCGGCGAGGCTGTGCACGGTCAGTGCGACGCCGTTGATTTCCGGGGGATAGGTTTCGCTGACAATGCCGATGCGCATGACGGTACCTGTGCTTGGCTTGGCCCAAGCTTCGCCGGATCGCGTTGCGACTGCATGGCGGCGACATGACGCCATGGTGACGGTGGTTTGCACGATGCTCGCCGGATACATCCTCGTTTGTCTGTCTCCCCGTCTGTCTGGCTGAAGGGATCGGCCATGAAACGGATGCAGATCGGTTAAAATCGGCGGTTCCGTTCCCACGCTGTCGATATTCTGATGACTGTTCGTACCCGCTTTGCCCCCAGTCCCACCGGCTTCCTGCATATCGGCGGCGCACGCACTGCGCTTTATTGCTGGCTGGAGTCGCGTCGTCGTGGCGGCGAGTTCGTGTTGCGTATCGAGGACACCGATCGTGAGCGCTCAACAAGCGAGGCGGTAAAGGCGATCCTTGATGCCATGCACTGGCTGGGTCTGGATGCTGACGAAGCGCCGATCTACCAGACTCACCGCCTGGCGCGCTATCAGGAAGTGGCGGACGCGCTGGTGGCCAAAGGCAAGGCGTACTACGCCTACGAGAGCAAGGACGAGATTGAGGCCATGCGCGACGTCGCCATGGCAAAAGGCGAGAAGCCGCGCTACAACGGCTATTACCGCGATCGCAACGAGCCGCTGCGTGATGACCCCAACCGGGTGATCCGTTTCCGCAACCCCAGCGAGGGTTCGGTGGTGTTTGACGACAAGGTCAAGGGTCGGATCGAGTGGAGCAACAGCGAGCTGGACGACCTGGTGATCTTTCGCTCCGACGGCTGGCCGACCTACAACTTCGCCGTGGTGGTGGACGACATCGACATGGGCATCACCGAGGTGATCCGCGGCGACGACCACGTCAACAACACGCCGCGGCAAATCAATATCTACAAGGCGCTTGGCGCCGCGGTGCCGGAGTTTGCGCATCTGCCGATGATTCTCGACAAGGAAGGCAGGAAGCTCTCCAAGCGCACCAGTGCGGTCAGCGTGATGGACTATCGCGAAGACGGCCTGCTGCCGCACGCGCTGCTCAACTACCTGGTGCGGCTGGGATGGTCCCACGGTGACCAGGAGATTTTCTCGCGCGAGGAGATGATTGCGCTGTTCGACATTGCCGACGTCAACAAGGCCGCCTCGCGGTTCGATACCGAGAAGCTGGCCTGGATCAACCAGCATTATCTGAAGACCGACGACCCGCAGACGCTGGTGGACGAATTTACCTGGCATCTGCAGCGCGCCGGCATCAATCTGTCGAACGGGCCCGCGCCGGTGGACGTGATCGTCGCCTTGCGTGAACGCGTGCACACGCTGAAGGAAATGGCCGAGCGCGCAAAGATCTGGTACGCGCCGATCGCCGAATGGGATGACAAGGCAGTGGCCAAACACCTGCGAAACGCCACGGTGGCGCCGGTCCTGTCCGCCGTGAAAGCATTGCTGGCGGAGTGCGAGTGGAAACTCGAGCCGATTCATCAGGTGATCGAGCAGGTTGCGGCAAAACTGGAACTGGGCATGGGCAAGATCGCCCAGCCGCTGCGCGTCGCGATGACCGGCACCCAGGTGTCGCCGTCAATCGACCACACGATCTATCTGGTCGGTCGCGAAGAGGCGCTGCGGCGCATCGACGCGGCGATCGCGATCGCCCAGGGTTGATTACCCGCTGGCGATGAACGCATGAAAAAGCATGGATGAATGGCTGGCCCGGGCGACCCAGGGCGTCGATCTTGACGCGCCGGGCGCCTTCGTTCATGTATTTCTCAACCTGTTGAATATGCTGCCGTGGGCAGCCATGTTCTGGTGGAACGTGGTATTCGTCTTCATTGGCGCCTTGATCGGCTGGTGGCGTGGACGTTGGCTCGAGGGCGTGATCTGGGCCTGGGTGCTGGGGCCGATCGGTTGGGTGGTGGTGCTGGTCAAGCCCCGCCGCCGGCCGATGGCAAAACCACCGCCGTTACCGCCGAAACGTTGAACTGACGCAACTTTATTGCGATGTATCATCCACACCGAGGTGACTTCTTGACTCACGACGCGATCGACAGCCTGCATGAACATCTCCCGCATCACCATGATGCGAAAGGATTCGTGCGTGCGGTCGAAAGCGCCAGCAAGGAGCGAGGGCTGCGGCTTACCCCGATACGCAAGGAAGTGCTTGAGCTGATCGCGGCCGAACAAAAGCCGGTAAAGGCCTACGATCTACTCGACCAGTTGCGTGAAAAACACGGTAACGCAGCTCCGCCCACGATCTATCGCGCCCTGGATTTTCTGCTCGAGAATGGCTTCATCCACAAGCTGGAGTCGATCAACTCGTTTGTCTCCTGCCATCATCCGGCGGATGCCCATCAGGTGCCGTTCCTTATCTGTGACGTCTGCGCAGGTGCGCAGGAAGTCTGCGACGAGCGAGTGGCGGAGTTGATCGAGGCCCAGGCGCTGGCGCTGGGCTTTCACCCGCAGGCGCAGACGCTGGAAGTTCATGGTGTCTGCAAAACCTGCAGCAAGGCCTGAGTTTCTGTCCCGTCGGGTATGGCATTGTATTATGTTATAAAGTAACATCGGTTTCGTTGAATTGCAGGGTCGTCCTTTTGGCGATACCGGAACAAATCGATGGGCTCGGAACAGCTGAACAAATCCCGATGGTGGCGCGTGGCTGATCGCATTGGTGCGACCGCGTCGTTTCTATGCGCGATTCACTGCGCCGTGCTCCCGTTCGTACTGGCATTGCTGCCTTTCGTGGGTCTGGAGTTTCTCGCCGATCATCGTTTCGAGCGGGGCTTCGTGCTGTTCGCCTGCGTGCTTGCGCTGTTTGCGTTGGTCCGGGGTTTTCGCCGCCATCAGCGCCCGCTGCCCCTGATGCTGGCCATTCCAGGATTGGCCCTGCTGCTGCTCGGTGTCACCTATGCCGAGAATTACTCGATCATTCTGCACAGCGTGCTGGTGACCTGCGGCGGCTTGCTGCTGGCCAGCGCGCACTTCGTGAATCTGCGCCGGGACAGCGCTCACCGCGTCGAACACGTTCATGGTCCGCAGTGCGTTCACTGACCAAGACGGCGCGACGGAATCCCATTTGAACCGCCGACTATGCCGGTTGGTACCAGCGCTGCTATCATCAACGGTCTTAAACACAAGAAATCAAGGAACTACCATGGGTAAGGGTGATCGCAAGACCCGTCGCGGCAAAACTTATCGTGGCAGCTACGGCAATTCCCGCGCGCACAGCGTGTCGCCGGCCGTGGTGGGTGCCAAGCCGACCGTGACCAAACCGGCCGCCACCAAGAAAGCTGCGCCGAAGAAAAAGTCTGCCTGAAACGGCTGCGGTCCATACAGGGCTGAAAAAACCCTCGCTCCGGCGGGGGTTTTTGCTTTCCGGGCATGCTGAAAACGGGGTTGGTTGCTGAGTCCGCCAGGGTTCCTTTCCCGCAATGAATCGGCCGTTTGCTTCACGCTGACGAGATCGCTATGCTTCTATCCATTGTGTTAATGCATTAGTACATTATGAAACGTCGTTCACTGGATCCGGAAACACCGGTCGCCTCTGCCGAGCTGAGCCTTTGCGAGGCGCTGCTTTCGTTGAAGAACGCGCCCGAGATGAGCGCATTCCTCTACGACCTCTGTACGCCTGCCGAACTGGAGGTGCTGGTGGATCGCTGGCGGGTGGTGCCGTTTCTTCTGGAAGGTGTTTCCTACCGGGAAATCCACGAGCGCACCGCGGTCAGCATTACCACGATCGGTCGCGTCGCTCGCTATCTCAATCAGGGCAGTGGCGGCTATCTTGCCGCCGCTGCCAAAGCCGCACGGCGACAGTCGCTGGCAGAAAAAAAGGCCAAAACATGAAAACGCGTGACCGTCTGCGCATTGCGATGCAGAAATCCGGTCGACTGACCGAGCCGGCGTTGGAACTTCTCAATCGGTGTGGACTGAGTTTTCGGCAGAGTCGCGACAAGCTTTTCTGCTTCGGCGAAGGCGAGCCGGTCGATCTGCTGCTGGTTCGTGACGACGACATTCCTGCTCTCATCGCCCAGGGCGTGTGCGATCTGGGCATCGTCGGGCGCAATGTACTTGACGAATTCAAGCTGGCGCCGATGGGACTGGATTCCGAACCGTTGAACGAATTGCGTCCACTGGGTTTCGGTCGCTGCCGCTTGTCGATTGCAGTGCCGCAGGAGTTCGAATACGAGCAGCCTGCACACCTGGAAGGCCGTCGCATCGCGACGTCCTATCCCGGCTTGCTCGCTGAATGGCTTGCCCTGCATGGCGTGAATGCAGGCGTGGTGACCCTGGCAGGCTCGGTGGAAATCGCGCCGAAACTGGGTACCGCCGATGCGATCTGCGATCTGGTCCAGAGCGGCGGCACCCTGGTGGCAAACCAGTTGCGCGAAGCCGAGGTGCTGCTGGAAAGCGAGGCGGTACTGGCCGGTCCGCTCACCCTGCCGGTAGACGAGCGTGGCGACATGCTGGAGCTTTTGCTGAAGCGACTGGACGGCGTGATCCAGGTGCGCGAATCGCGGTTGCTGCTGCTGCAGACATCGAGGCAGACGCTCGAAGCCGTCACCCGGTTGTTGCCCGGTGGTCCGCAACCGACGTTGTTGCCGGTCGTCGGTCAGCCGGATCAGTTCATGCTGCAGGCGCTGTGTGCCGGTGAGATCAGCTGGCGGGAACTCGAAGAGATCAAGAAAGCCGGGGCGCGGGAGATGTTCGTGCTGCCGGTGGAGAAAATGCTCGCATGAAACGTCTGGACTGGAATGCGCTGGATGGTCCGGGCCGGACCGACGCACTGGCGCGGCCGGCGCAGTCCCGCTCCGATGGGCTGCGCACCGGCGTGGAACAGATCATCGCCAGGGTCAGGCAGGGCGGCGATAGCGCCTTGCTGGAACTGAGCGCAAAGTACGACGGCTGCGAGCTCTCGTCCGTCGCGGTGGATGAAGCCGAATTTGCTGCTGCCGAGGCGTCGCTCGATCCGGCATTGAAGGCCGCCATTCGCGAAGCCGCCGGGCGTATCGAGCTGTTTCACCGCGCCGCCGCGCCGCAGCCAGTAGCCGTCGATACGGCCAAAGGCGTCCGTGTAGAGCGGATTCTGCGGCCCATCCACCGGGTCGGTCTGTATGTGCCAGCGGGCACCGCGCCGCTGCCATCGACCGCGCTCATGCTGGGCGTGCCGGCGATGATTGCCGGATGTCGCGCAGTGGTGCTTTGCTCGCCAGCGCGTGCCGATGGCCGCTGCGACGAGGCGGTCTTGTACGCCGCGCGACTCACCGGCGTGCACAGGGTGTTCAAGATCGGTGGCGCGCAGGCGGTCGCGGCGATGGCTTACGGCACCGACGGCGTGCCTCGCTGCGACAAGCTGTTCGGCCCCGGCAATGCCTGGGTGACCGAAGCGAAGCTGCAGGTTTCGGCCGATCCAGATGGCGCGGCGATCGACATGCCGGCCGGTCCCTCCGAGGTGCTGGTGATTGCCGATGCCGACGCCAATCCGGTATTCGTAGCAGCCGACCTGTTGTCGCAAGCCGAGCATGGACCGGACTCGCAGGTGATCCTGTTGAGCCCATCCGCTGATCTGCTGGACCAGGTCGCCCTCGAAGTGGAAACGCAGCGCGCCACCTTGCCGCGAGCAGACATCGCCATGAAAGCTCTGACACAAAGTCGCCTGATCGCGGTGGCGTCGCTGGCGCAGGCGGTTGAGGTCAGCAACCGGTATGCGCCCGAACATCTGATCCTGCAGGTGGCCGAGCCACGCGCCCTGCTCGAGGGGATCGAAAGCGCGGGCTCGATTTTTCTCGGTCAATGGACGCCTGAATCGGTGGGTGACTATTGCAGTGGAAGCAACCACGTGCTGCCTACCTACGGCTATGCGCGCAGCTACAGCGGCGTGTCGGTGGCCAGTTATCAGAAGCAGATCAGCGTGCAGGAAGTCAGTGCCGAGGGGCTACAGACTATCGGGCCGTGTACGGTGACGCTGGCGGCGGCGGAGCAGCTGGAGGCCCATCGTCGTGCCGTGACCTTGCGGCTGGCAGCACTCGAGAAGCGCGGTGCGGAGACAGCGTCATGAGCGTGCTCGATCTCGCCCGGGCGGACATTCGTGCGTTGCAACCGTACTCGTCCGCGCGCATGGAGGCTGGCGGTGGCCAGGTGTTTCTCAATGCCAACGAATCGGCGTGGGCGCCGGTCGGTGACGACGGCCTTGGCTGCAACCGCTATCCCGAACCGCAGCCGCTGGCGTTGGTCGCCACGCTGGCGGCATTGTATGGCGTGCGTCACGAGCAGTTGCTCATTGGGCGTGGCAGCGACGAAGCCATCGATCTGCTGATTCGCGCGTTCTGCCGTGCCGGTGAGGATGCCATCCTGATCCAGCCGCCCACGTTCGGCATGTACGCCGTCAGTGCGCGCATCCAGAGCGCGGATGTGATCGAAGTGCCACTGGCTGACGATTTCACGCTGGACGTGGACGCTGTTCTGGCAGCCGTCAAACCCGCGGTGAAGCTGATCTTCGTCTGCACACCGAACAATCCCAGCGGCCAGTGCGTGCCGCGCGACAGCATCGAGCGCCTGCTGCAGGAGCTTGATGGCCGGGCCTTGCTGGTGGTGGACGAGGCCTACGTCGAATTCGCCTATGAGCCCAGCGTGGCCGATCTGATCGATCGTTACGAATACCTGGCCGTGCTGCGCACGTTGTCCAAGGCATGGGCGCTGGCCGGAGCGCGCATCGGCAGCCTGCTGGCCAACCCCGAAGTGATTGCCCTGTTGCGTCATATCATGCCGCCGTATCCGCTGCCGCTGCCGTGCGTGGCTGCCGCCATGGCGGCATTCTCCGAAGACGGTCAAGTGAAGGCGCGCGAGCATATGGCGACGATCCGGAACGAACACGAACGCATGCGCAGTCATCTGGCTACATTGCCGATGGTGCGGGCGGTGTTGCCATCCCAGGCGAATTTTCTTGCCGTCAGGTTCGACGATGCCGGAGCCATCTACCGAACATTGCTCGATGCCGGCGTCGTGGTGCGCGACATCCGGCGCTATCCGAAACTCGGCGATGCCCTGCGCATCACCATCGGCACCCCGGACGAGAATGATCGGGTGTTGTCCGTACTGCAGGAAACCACCGCATGAGCCGCAAGATTCTCTTCATCGATCGCGATGGCTGTCTGATCGAGGAACCGGCCGATCAGCAGATCGACAGCTTTGAGAAGCTGGCCTTGTTGCCGGGCGTGATCGCCGCGCTGCAGCGCTTTGCCGCCGCTGGCTACGAATTGGTGATGGTCACCAATCAGGATGGCCTCGGCACCGACAGCTTCCCCGAAGACCAGTTCACCGGCCCGCACGAACTTTTGCTGCGGGTGCTGGCATCCCAGGGCATCGTCTTCCGTGACGTGCTGATCGATCGCAGCCTCCCGCACGAGGGCCTGGACACGCGAAAGCCAGGTGTTGGACTGATGCGGATGTATCTCGCTGACGATAGCTGGAGTCGCAAGGCGTCGGCGATGGTCGGCGATCGTGAAACCGATCTGCAGTTTGCCGCCAATCTCGGTGTGCGCGGTTGCCGCGTGGGCCCGCAAGGTATCAGCTGGGTCGAACTTGCCCATCAGCTTCTGGACGCGCCGCGTACGGCGACCGTGGTGCGCAACACCAAGGAAACAAAAATCACCGTCAAGGTCGATCTGGACAAGGTTGCCGAGCCCGTAGCACGTACCGGGCTGGGCTTCTTCGATCACATGCTGGAACAAATCGGCAAGCACGGCGGTTTTGCGCTGGATCTGCGCTGCGATGGCGATACTCACATCGACGAACACCACACCATCGAGGACTGCGCGCTGGCCCTGGGTCAGGCATTGAAGCAGGCGCTGGGTGACAAGCGCGGCATCGGTCGTTACGGCTTCACCTTGCCGATGGACGAATCTCAGGCCAGTGCAGCGCTTGATCTTTCCGGTCGCCCCTACTTCGTGTTTGAGGGCAGCTTCCCGCGTGAGCGCGTGGGCGAGGTCCCGACCGAGCTGGTGCCGCACTTCTTCCGTTCGCTGTGCGAAACCCTGGGCGCCAACCTGCAGCTGAGCGTGCACGGTGATAATGCACACCACATGGTCGAAGCGTGTTTCAAGGTCGTCGCTCGCACACTGCGGCAGGCAATTCGGCGCGAAGGCAGCGAATTGCCCAGCACCAAGGGGACTTTGTGATTCCTTGTTTTCCGCCCCTGCAACGGATGAGCGATGAGGCGAGAGAACCGTGAGCATCGTGCTGGTCGACGCTGGCGGTACCAACATCGGCTCGGTGCGTTACGCCTTGCAACGGCTCGGCGTGGACGCGGCGCTGACGTCCGACAGTGAAATGATCCGCACGGCCGACAAGGTGATCGTGCCGGGCGTCGGCGCCGCTGGCCCCGGCATGGCTCGTCTGCGCGAACTCGGGCTGGTCGATCTGCTGCGCTCGCTCACCCAGCCAGTGCTCGGCGTCTGTCTGGGCATGCAACTGCTGTGCTCGCATTCGGAAGAGGGCGATACCGCATGCCTCGGGTTGATTCCGGCCAAGGTAAAGCACTTTGCGGCGACGCAGGGCCTGCGCGTGCCGCACATGGGCTGGAACCAGCTGCGCGCCACGCAACCGCACCCGCTGCTGACCGGCCTCGGCGAAAATGATCAGGCCTACTTCGTGCACAGCTACTCAGTACCCGTCGGCGATTACACGCTGGCCACCACCGAATACGGCGCCCCGTTCTCCGCCGTCATCGCCCGCGCCAACTTCCACGGCATGCAATTTCATCCCGAGCGCTCCGCTGCCGTCGGCGCGAAGCTCCTGCAGAATTTCCTCGACCTATGAATTTCCAAGTCATTCCCGCGATTGATCTGCGCGAAGGCCAAGTGGTGCGGCTCGAGCAGGGCGACTACGACCGCCAGACCACTTACGCCACCGACCCGCGCGAACTTGCCACACGCTATGCCCAAGCGGGTGCGACCTGGCTGCATCTGGTGGATCTGGATGGCGCACGCTCGGGCAGCCTCGACAACCTCGCCGTGATCACCGCGATCGCCGCCGACGGCATGCAGATACAAGCCGGCGGCGGCGTGCGCGAGAAAGCCGATCTCCAGCGTTTGTTCGACGCCGGCGTGCAGCGTGTGGTGCTGGGCAGCGTCGCCATTCGCGACCCCGAACTTGTCGCCGGCTGGCTGGCCGAGTACGGCGCGGAACGCCTGACGATTGCGCTGGACACGCGGCGCATCGACGACCGTTGGGCGCTCCCCAGCGCTGGCTGGACCGAGATGGAAACTCGCACGCTCGACGAACTCGCGCCTTGGTACGCCGAGCACGGAGCTACCCACCTGCTGTGCACCGACATCGACCGCGACGGCATGCTCGCCGGCTTTAATCTCGACCTCTACCGGCACCTCGCCGCACATGTGCCGACGCTGCAGGTACAGGCCTCCGGCGGCGTGCGTTCGCTCGCCGATATTCGCGAAGCACGTGATGCCGGCGCGCAAGGTGTGATCCTCGGCCGCGCCCTGCTCGAAGGCCGTTTCACCGTTCAGGAGGCCATGGCTGCATGAGTATTGCCACACGCTCCCGATCGTTGCTCCTCCCCTTGCGCGCAGGGGGAGGTTGGGAGGGGGTAAAGCCATTGATTTCGAACTCAAGAGCAACCCCACCCCAACCCTCCCCTGCGAGCAGGGGAGGGAGCAACGACTTAGCCGCGCTCCGTGCGTGGCTCCTTCCCGCTGGTTGGCGAGAGGAAGTGCTTACATGCTGAGCCGTCGCATCATTCCCTGCCTCGACGTGCGCGACGGCCAGGTGGTCAAGGGCGTGCGTTTTCGCGATCACGTGGTGATGGGCGAGATCGTGGATCTGGCCCTGCGCTATCGCGACGAAGGCGCCGACGAACTGGTGTTCTACGACATCACCGCCAGCCCGGAAGGACGCAGCGTGGATCGCGGCTGGGTAGAGAAAGTTGCTCGCGTAATCGACATTCCGTTCTGCGTTGCCGGCGGCATTCGCTCGGTCGGCGAAGCGCGCGCCGTATTGCACGCTGGCGCCGACAAGATCTCGGTGAACTCGCCCGCACTGGAGCGCCCGGACCTGATCGACGAACTGGCCGCCGCGTTCGGCGTGCAATGCGTGGTGGTAGGCGTCGACTCCCTGCGCGACGACGATGGCCACTGGCGCGTGCGTCAGTACACCGGCGACCCATCGAAGACGCAGGCGCTGGCTCGCAAGACGCGGCACTGGATCGCCGAGGCGCAACAACGCGGCGCCGGCGAGATCGTGCTCAATTGCATGGGCAGCGATGGCGTGCGCAGCGGCTACGACCTCGAACAACTTTTCGCTGCGCGCGCGATCTGCCGCGTGCCCTTGATCGCCTCCGGCGGTGCCGGTGCCCCGGAACATTTTCGCGATGTATTCCTCGACGCCGACGTGGACGGCGCGCTGGCCGCCAGCGTGTTCCACTCCGGCGCCATCGCCATTCCCACACTCAAACGCTATCTGCGCGAGCAGGGCATTCCCGTACGAATGACCTGGCCAGACACTTCCGAGACCTAAGAAGCCGTCATCCCAGCGAACGCTGGGACCCAGCGCCTCCTGCGCGACAATGGCCACGTCACTGAGTTCCAGCGTTCGCTGGAATGACGATCAAGAACAAATGCCGTGCGCCTCCCACCTCAAGAGAGGATCGAGACATGAGTCACCCCAACACCGACCTCACCCGACTGGACTGGTCCAAAGGCGACGGCCTGCTCCCCGCCATCGTGCAGCACGCGCTCACCGGCGAAGTGCTGATGCTCGGCTACATGAACGCCGAAGCGTTGGCACAAACCGAAGCCATCGGCCGCGTCACTTTCTACAGCCGCAGCAAACAGCGCCTGTGGACCAAGGGCGAAAGCTCCGGCCACGTGCTGGCCCTCAAATCCATCCGTGTCGACTGCGACGCCGACACCCTGTTGATCCAAGCCGATCCCCACGGTCCGATCTGCCACACCGGCACCTCCAGCTGTTTCGGCGACAGCAGCGACGTCCGCCCCCCACTCGGCTTCCTCGCCGAACTCGACGCACTGGTCGCCCAGCGCCACGCCGAGCGACCGGAAGATAGTTACACCACCAGTCTGTTTGAAGGCGGCATCCGCCGCATGGCACAGAAGGTGGGCGAGGAAGGCGTCGAGACCGCGCTGGCGGCCGTTGCGCAGGGCGATGAAGAGTTGCTGGGCGAGGCGGCGGACCTGATCTTTCATCTCACCGTCGCGCTGCGCGCACGAGGGCTGTCGTTGGGTGAGGTGGCGGGTGTGCTGTCAGGCCGGCATGCCGCCCGCCACTGATGACAGGCGGAGCCTTCACCCCGACCTTTCAATGACCGCCGGCAACATTGCCCGCTCGACACGCCAAAGACGCTGACTTGCACAGCCGTATCGTGCCTCCCGCGCGCATGGACGCGGAGACTTGCCGTGCCTAGGTAGTCGTGTATATTGACTGTCAATTTAATTTACTACTTGGACGGACATGACGGCAGTCAAACCCCAGCACCAACAGGTGATGATTCCCGCGCTCTTGCGGCATGCGCGCAACACCTACGGCGTGGCCATGCGTCAGGCGCTGGCAGACGCAGGCTGCGACGACATTCCCGCAAACGGCCTGTACGTTCTGGGCGGTCTGGCCATGGGAGCCGGCGGTGCGCCTCTCGGCGACCTGATCCACGACTTGCGCATCTCCAAGCAGGCCGCCGGTCAACTGGTCGACACCCTGGTCACCCGTGGCTACCTGAAGCGCGACGTCGACGAAAACGACCGGCGCAAAATCACCGTGACCCTGACTAAGCGCGGCCGGGCCGCCGCAGCGACCCAGGCCAAGGCACGCGAGCTGATCGACGCTGAACTGATCGCCCGTGTCGGTCAGGCCGACGTCGACATCGCCCGACGCACGCTGGCGGTGTTGATCGACATCGGCAAACTCTCCACGGGGGCCAAAGCATGAGCACCAAACCGAAACCCAGCGCCGTCGTCTTTGCCAAGGACGTGGCGGGAATGGCCAGTTTCTATGGTGACGTCGCAGGCATGGAGGCGGTACACAGCGACAAGGGTCACGTGGTCCTCGACGGAGGCCACTTCCAGCTCGTGATCCACAATATTCCAAGGCGCGTCGCCGCCAGCATCGAGATCACCCGACCGCCGAAAATACGCGACGCCATGCTCATCGAGATCTGTCTGCCAGTCCATAGCATCGACGATGCACGCACGCTGGCCGCGCAAATGGGCGGCTATATCGGCGCCAAGGCCAAGGAGTGGCAGGCCGGCGGATTCACCGCCTGCGACGGGCACGACCCTGAGCGCAATGTATCCCAAGTTCGCGAGAGCGCAGCCTGACGCGGGCTTCGGATGACGGGGAAGGGGGTAGATTCAGTGACCTCGATGAACCGTGACCGCCACGACCCTCGACGGATCAGGCAGCGCTGCCCCGCCTCAACCGCTACTCCGCTGCCCGCTCAGCTCATGCCCTGCATCGTGCACAAAGCGCAGGTGCCAGCGGATCGAGCTCAGCGAGATCAGGCAGACCACGATGAACGCGATCGAGAAATCCCGCTGATGGGGTTGCGCGTGCCCGTCCACGCCCATGCTGAGCTTGAGCGCAAGCGCGCCGGTGCAGATCCCGACCGAGAGCATCAGTTGCTGCAAGGTGGTGTACATGCTGCTGGCCGCGCTGATCCGCTCGGTCGGCACGGCCTCGTAGGCCACCGTGTTGTAGGCGGCAAACTGGAACGACATGAACGCGCCGCAGCAAAACAGCAGGCCGAACATCAAAGCGAACGGCCAGTCCGGCCGGAACAGGGCACACACCGCATAGCCGAGGCTCGACAACATGCCGTTGACCAGCATGCGGCGTCGAAAGCCGACCCGGGGTAGCAGGCCCGGGGTAGCAGGCCCGGGGTAGCAGGCCCGGGGTAGCGCTGCGCATCACGATCGCACCCCGCGTGGTGGCCAGGATCAGCTCGCGACTGCGCACCACAGACAGGCCGAAGCCGATCTGGAACATCAGCGGCAACAGGAACGGTTGCGTCCCTTGGGTAACCCGCATCAGCGAGCCTGAAATCACCGACAGTCGGTACGAATCGATCTTCAGCAGTGACAGGTCCAGCAGCGGATCGCGCCACCGTTTTGCGTGCTGCAAATATGTCAGGCCGGCCGTAGTGCCCAGCGCGATCGAGCCCAGCGCGCCGGCCAGCTGGGAGCCTTCGCCGATCATCTCGAAACCGAAGCAGGCTGCCCAAGCTAACTCCGCACAGCGCGAAGCCACCCCAGGTCAAAACGTTTCGGTGTCGCGCTGGCGGGAATCTCCAGGGTAAACTGGCGCACCAGCCAATAGCCCAGCGCACCGATCGGCACATTGATATAGAAGATCCAGTGCCAATTCAGGTAGGTGACGATGAAGCCGCCCAGCGGCGGCCCCATCAGCGGGCCAAGAAAGGCCGGGATCAGCGTCCACGACATCGCCGAAACCAGATGCCGACGTTCCACCGTGCGCAGCCCGATCAGCCGCCCGATCGGCGCCATCATCGCGCCGCCTATGCCCTGCAGCAGTCGCGCGGCGACCATCGTGGGCAGACGGCCGGCGAGAGAACAGGCGAGCAAACCCAGCACAATGACCACGATCGAACTCTGGAATACCCGCCTGGTGCCAAACCGCTCGGCCACCGCGCCGCTGGCGGGAACCAGTATCGCCAGCGCCAGCAGGTATACCGTCATCGCGATGCTCATCGACGGCGCGCCGACATGAAAGTCGCGCGCCATCGTCGGCAGCGCCGTGGCCAGCAGCGTCGCCTCCAGCTGCTCCATGAAGATGGCGCAGGCCACGATCAGCGAGGTCACGCGGTAATCGGGAAAGACCGGCGGCGGCAGGGGAGCGCCGCAGCGTCGGTGGTTTCCTCAGTCAACAAGGTCACGAAGTAGTTTCCTGGAACGAACGCGCACCGCGGGCGACCGTTTTGGACCAACGCACGAGAGCAGCTCAGCCAGCGACACACGGGGTTGTGCAGCGCAGCGCGCGGATTATTTTCTTGTGGGCGGGTGAGGGCAAGAGCTGCAGGTCATGCTGACAGCGGCAGTCAGGCGACTGAGGCGGAGGTGAGTGCGCGACGGGATGCCAGCGAGTGCCGGCCTGGGAGTCATCGACGCTGTCCGACTGCCCCGACGCTTGGGCGAGCAACGGGGAATGGGTGACCAGGCAGCAGCGACTGATGCCATCCATGGTGGACTGGTGCGGCCGTGAGCGGCTGCAGCCCGCCGCCAGGCGCGCCGGCACCCAGCGCTCGTCGAGCGTCACGCGGACGCCCGGCGATGAGCTTGGTGGCCGTTGACCGGCTTGCCGGCATCCGACGGAACAGCAAGTCGGGAAATGAACCTGCCTCCAAGGCGGCACTCAATGCCTGCGCGCGCCCTCGTCGGCAGGGGCGGCCATCGCCAACTTGCTCGCTGGCTTGCCGAATGCCCGGGTCACCAGCGGCGCCAGGGCCGCGGTGAATTGCCGTGCCGCCGGTTCGGACAGGTGTGACCACTCAGGCTGCTCGTATCCCTGCAGTTGCGGGTAATCGAGGAAGTTGATCCCCGGTGCGCCGGTGCGCGCAAGCAATTGATCCCAGGTCGACGCCCGCGGCGCGACGTGCTCCTCGAAGGCGAAATACGGGCCGATCACCGGCGCGCGCAGGAACACCACCTGGACCCCACGCGCGCGCAGAGTTCTCACCGCAGCCACGGCCAGATCGATCTGCGCCTGCTCCACGGCCTTCAATTTGGCCGGCGTGTCGATGTTTGGCGGCGGCGGGCCGGTCCAGTTCTGGGTCCAGATGCTCCGTGCCAGCGCCCGATAGTCCGCGTCGGTCAGCAGCTTTGACCACATGTGCGTGTTGCGGTCAGCGTCGGAATTGGACAGCTTGCGTACGCTGGTACGCGGGTGGGTACCCGCGCGTACCGGCCACGGCTGGCGCGCGAGCACGGTCTCCAGTGCAAAGTCCGGACCGACGAATGCCACGTAAGGCTCGATCAGATGCATCGACAGCCAGTTGCCGATGCGCTTGGAGGGGCTTTCCTTGTGAGCTTCCTGGATCGCATCGGCACGACGGGCGACGCCGGTGAAGAACAGTGATGTCGTCACGCCCACCAGCACCCGGCCGGTGAATTTCGGGTCGGCAGCCAGGTCCTGCAGCGCCGGCAGCGAAGAAGTGCCCTCCAGTGCCAGCTGAATCGGACGCTCTCCGTTCACCTTCTGCCACACCGGCAACTGCACGTCGAACAAGGTGCGCGAGGAACCGATCAGCACCAGCGCGTTGCCTTCACCATGGTCGATGCGGCGACGCTGCTGCGCCCATTCGGCATCGCTGTTGTTGTAGCTTGGGGTGACGCCGAACGCGCGCCAATGCCACTCCCAGCCGCCGATCAGCAGCAGCGCGAGCACCAGCGCGCCCAGCCAGATACCACCCCAGGGACGCTCGGGAATGTCGCGCTCGGGTACCGGTTGGGCCACGCCGGGGCGGTCGGAGGCGGTCAGCCGCACGAAACCGGGCCGCACCATGCTGGAACGCGTAGCGTTGTCAGAATTGGAAATAGATGAAGGCACTGCCCGTCCCCTGTGCGATAACGATCAGGAAGGCCATGACGCCAAGCGCCATGGAGAGCGGAATCGCCGGAACACCCTCAAGCATCGATTCCAGCGTGCGCCGGCGCATCCACCAGTGCGCCGCCACGATGGCGGTCACGATCAGCAGCGTCATCGTGATCAGCATGGTCGGCAGGATCGGCTCGGCCGAAGCGTTGGCGCCGAACATGCCACCCAGTACGCTCCAGGCCTTGCCGAAGCTGTGCGCGCGGAAAAACACCCAGGTCACGTTGACCAGCATCCAGGTGAGCACGCCCAGCGCAAACAGCGCCAGCGGTCCGGGCCGGTAGTCGGCGAAGCGCTTTCGCAGCAAGCGTTCGGCCGACAGGTACAGGCCATGCAATCCACCCCAGACCACGAACGTCCAGCTGGCGCCATGCCACAGGCCACCGAGCAGCATGGTGCCCATCAGCGCCATGTAGGTGCGCGCGGGTCCGTGGCGGTTGCCACCCAGCGGGATGTACAGATAATCGCGCAGCCACGAGGACAGCGTGATGTGCCAGCGCCGCCAGAAATCCGAAAAGCCCACTGCCGCATAGGGGAAGCGGAAGTTGTCCGGCATCGCGAAGCCCAGACACATCGCCACGCCGATGGCGATGGTCGAATACCCGGCGAAATCGCAGAAGATCTGTCCGCTGAAGGCCAGCGTGCCGATCCAGGCGTCCAGCGCACCCGGCGCCTGCGCGCTGTCGTAGATCTTCTCGACGGCCTTGGCCAGAAAGCCGTCGGCCAGCACCACTTTCTGAAACATCCCCAGCGTCACCAGCACCAGCCCGAACTGCAGCTGTCGACGACTGGCGCGGCGCGGCTGCTCGAACTGTGGCACCAGTTCGGTCGGGCGCATGATCGGTCCGGCCACCAGATGCGGAAAAAAGGTCACGAACAGCGCGTAGTCGAGGAACTTGCGTGCCGGCAACGCGCGGCGATGGTAGACGTCGAGCGTGTAGGACAGCGTGGCGAAGGTATAAAACGAGATGCCTACCGGTAACACGATGTCCCACACCGGGGGCACGTAGTGCACGCCAACCACGGCTATTAAGTCGCTGAAGTTCTGCAACAGGAAGTGGCCGTACTTGAAGTAGCTGAGCATGCCCAGATTGGCCACTACCGACAGCAGCATCCAGGCCCACCGCACCGCCGGTCGCTCGGCATGTACCAGCTTCTGCGCAGCGAACCAGTCCACCACCGTGGAGATCCACAGCAGGATCACGAACGGCGGGTTCCAGGCGGCGTAGAACAGATAACTGGCGACCAGCAGGTTGATCTTGCGCACGCGCCAGCTGAAGGGCATCGCGTGAAGAACGAGCACGATCACAAAAAACGCCAGGAAGGCTAGTGAGTTGAAGATCATCGGTATCTCCACCCCGCGCACGCCATGGAACGCCAGCGGATACTACTCCGCATGGGGCGAGGGAACGCAATAGGCGGCCGGGGATTAAAGGACCTGGATTGGATCCTGCCGCGTCAACGCTCGCATTTGTCCCGCCGCAGCCGGTGCGCGCCACGAAGGCGGGCGCAATGGCCGACAGTCACTCCGATTTCGCGTTGCCATCGCAGTGTATCCAGCACCCGCTGCTGTTGCAGGAATTGTCCCTGACATCTTTTTTTACGTGGGGGTCACGCTACGGCCAGCCTTCGTGGCCGGCACCGCACCATTGGCCCTCGCACGGCACGCCGTCGTGGTTGCCGTCCATCGTCGCACCCGGACAATGATCGAGAAAGTATGTCGCCTCGGCGCAGGACGTCATCTGCGCGCACTTCGTGCGGCTGCCGCAGTGAAACAGCTTGTCAGGCGCGGCCGAAGGCGAGGCCAGCGCCGCTGGCTGGCTCGAAACCGGTAGCGCAGTGTGCCGCTGGGAGAAGTAGACGTAGGCAAAGATGGCTGCCAGCAGAAGCGCCACACCGATGCCGGCCCACCAAAAACGGAGTCAGGTTCACATACAAGCGTTGATTTCTCGCGTGGTAGCCCGAAGTTGACCGACTCTTGCAACCGCGACGCGGTTGTTCACCGAGTGCGCGCTGACGGCGCGCTGCGCCTCGCGGTCCACTGTGCGCCGGTGAGTCGGGATGACAGGCACCGGAGGGGGAATCGGCACGATGCCGATTTCTTTTCGCCAGCGCATGGCAAGCTCATGGCGAGCGCATGGATGCGCGAGTTGAGGCAACGCAGGAGCATTTGCCCGAGGCGCGAGTTGAGGCAACGCAGGAGCATTTGCCCGAGGCGCGAGTTGAGGTAACGCAGGAGCATTTGCCCGAGGTGCTGCCGAGGAGCGAAGAGGTGTCAGCGACACATGGCATCGCTGGCACTTCGGGATTTCCCCGACACCCTTTCTTGAGCACAGCTACGAGCGCGGGCCATGTCTGCGATCAAGCGCGGCTGGCGCGGTGCCGGCTGGAATGGACCGTGGCTGCAATCAGGGAGAGCAGCGCCAACGTGGCGAAGAGCGCGCCGGCCAGAAAGGTGGCACTGGAGCCAAACCGGTCCCAAAGTTCGCCGGCCACGACGCTAGCGACGAGCAGGGCCAGCCCGCTCACCAAGTTGAACACGCCGAACGCCGTACCGCGGAGTGACCCCGGTGCCGTGTCGGCGATTAGTGCGGCCAGCAGCCCCTGGGTCATGCCCATGTGCAGCCCCCACAGCACCACGCCAAGCAGCAGGCCGGTCATGCCGTGCACCAGCGCGAGGATGAGGTCCGACCCCACCAGTACGCCAAGGCCCAGTGCCAGCAGCACACCGCGATTGAAGCGGTCTGCGAGCACCCCGATCGGATACGCCGAGAGCGAGTAGGTCACGTTGAGCAGCACCAGCACAACCGGGATCAGCATCAGCACCAGGCCGAGTTCCTGCGCACGCAGCACCAGGAATGCCTCGCTGAAACGCGCCAGCGTGAAGATGGCGGCAACAGACACCGTCCACCAGTACAACGGCGGCAGGCGTGCGAGTTCGGCGCGAGAGAGCGGTGGGCGCACGCTCTTTCTGTCACCAGTTCCCGGCGCGTCGTGAACCAGGAAAATGATCAGCGCAAACGACGCAAAGGCCGGGATCACCGCCGCCCAGAACACCAGCGGGATCTGGTTGGAGGTCAGCCACATCAGTCCGATCGCCAACATCGGACCGATGAACGCGCCGGCGGTGTCCAGCGACTGCCGCAGCCCGAACGAGGCACCGCGCAGGCCGACCGGTGCGAGGTCGGCAATCAGCGCATCACGCGGCGCGCCACGGATACCCTTGCCGACGCGGTCGACAAAGCGGGCAATCACCACCCACGTGGCGGTGCTGGCGAGCGGAAAGATCGGCTTGGTGAACGCGGCCAGTCCATAGCCGATCGCGGCAAGCAGCTTGCGCCGGCCCAGCCAGTCGGACAATGCGCCGGAAAACACCTTGGTGATCGCGGCCGTGGACTCCGCCATGCCCTCGATAAAACCGACTGTCAGGGTCGAGGTGCCCAGCACCGTGACCAGATACACCGGCAGCAGCGCGTGGATCATCTCCGAGGAGACATCCATCAGCAGGGACACAAAGCCGAGTGCCCAGATGCTCCGCGGTATCCGGCGCAGCACCGAAGTACGCAGCGGTAGCTGATCGGATGAACCATCCATGTGGTTGCTCACAGCGACTTTCTCCCGAGACAGGCGACCTGGCGGCCTGTGTCGCAACGCTGCCCGTACCGATCATAGCCAGCTGCCTCATCCGGAATCCACGACAAACGAAGTCCCGTCCGTCGCAAGTACCCGCGTCCCGCCGTCGCAGCGGCTTTCGTGCGCACGGATCGCCCCCAGATCGAGATTATCCACTCAACGTTCGGAGCGCCCCCATGTCCAGCAAGTCTTACAAGCAGATCACCCAGGACCTCAATCAGGCCATTGGCACTCTTCGCGCCGCACAACCGGACACGCTGAGCGGGTTTTCGGCGATGTCCAAAGCCGCGATGCAGCCGGGCGCGCTGTCGGCGATCGACAAGGAGCTGATGGCGCTGGCGATCGGCGTCGCCACCCACTGCGATGGCTGCATCGGCTTCCATGTGAAAGCGCTGGTTCGTCTGGGTGCCAGTAACAAACAGCTCACCGAAACACTTGCTGTCGCGGTTTACATGGGCGGCGGCCCTTCGCTGATGTACGCCGCTGATGCCGTGCGTGCGTGGGAGGAGTTCAGTGCGCCGAAGTGAGCGCCGCGGTGGCACGAACGGGGGCATTCACTTGCTGACTCTTGGAATCCGGGACGAAGGAGGTCAGGTCTCGACGCTCTACGGCTCTCGCCCCCGCAACGCAGTTGCGCACTGAGTGCGCGCCGACGGCGCGCTGCTCTCCGCTGGTCCCCTGTGCGGCGGTGAGTCGTGGGTGACAGGCCCCGAAGGGGAATCGGCACGACGTGAATTCTTTTTCGCCAGCACACGGGTGCTGGCGAAAAGCCCACCCTCGGCTCACGGACTTGCCGGGCAAATGCCCGACAAGCGCCAGGTAGGGCGGCCATTTCTTGGCCACGCAAGAGAAGATAACTCGCGCTCCACAGGAGCACGAAACGCGCTTCGCTCTGAATGCGAACGCTGCCGAAGAATCAGCAGGGTAAGAGCATCGCGACTGAAGACGCTCCCACAGGAATGGCGAGTCCTGCACGGTCCGGGTCAGCTTCGCTGTTCGCACACGTTGCCTAAGTGTGCGTGGCCACGCGAGCGGAGGTAACTCGCGCTCTGCAGGAGCAGGAAGCGCGCTTCGCTCTGGATGCCAACGCTGCCGGAAAATCAGCAGGCGGAGAGCATCGCGACTGAAGTCGCTCCTGCAGTTTTACGAGCTGCGCGATGTGGCACGCTTGCTTTACACGGAAGCGTGGGTGCAAAAGCATTGCCCGTCACGCGGCGCGAACCTCAATGTCCACCCGCAGGTTCCGGCGCAGCACGTCGAAGATGGCGGCCAAATTGTCCATGCTGGGGTTGCCACTGGCGGACAGCATGCGGTGCAGGCTCTTGCTCGGCCGTTGGGTGGCCGAGGCCAGCCCTTCGAAGCCGACGGTGGCGTTGACCAGGTCGCGCAGGATCACGCGGGCCGTCGCCGGGTCGCCGTTGAGGAACAATGATCCGGCCTCGTCAAGCAGCGCACGCGCAAATGCAGGCTCGCGCTGCACGCGCTCCACCACGGTCTGTTTGAAATCTCTCGTCAGTGGCATGCCATCAGCTCGCTTTGCTTAACCGTGCGCTGCGCGCCCGGTACTCGTCCTTCAGTTGTATCGCCCGCCTGATGTCGCTTTTCTGGCTCGCCTTTTTGCCGCCGGTAAACAGCAGGATCAGCTTGTCGCCATCGCGTGTCAGATAGATCCGATAGCCTCGCTCCCAGTTGATGCGGTAGTCGTCGATACCGCCGAACCATTTGACGCTGGAGGTGTTACCCATCTCCATTCGCAATACCGCTGTCGCCACCTTGGCTCCCGCCAGCACATGCAGGTCATCAAACCAATCTCGATAGGGAATGCTGCCATTCGCGGCAATGTATTCCTCGACCTTCCATGTCATAGTTTATGGTAACCTTAATGTTACTAAAGTCAATCGTGAGGTTTGACCCTGTCGCCGAGCGCACGCCCTGCAAGCGCCACGCGGGGTGGCCTTTTTCGGTACTCTGGGCATTCGGCAACTGCTCCTGCTTCGCCTCAACTCGCGCATCGGGCAACTGCTCCTGCGTTGCCTCAACTCGCGCATCCATGCGTTCGCCATGCGCTCGCCTGTCCTGCGCCCTCCGGGTCAGCTTCGCTGTTCGCACACGTTCCCGACGTGTGCGTGGCCACGCAACAGCATGTAACTCGCGCTCCGCAGGGGCACGAAGCGCTCTTCGCTCTTAGATCATACGATGGCTCGGGACAGACTAGTCGGTCGTCGTAAGCCCTATTTGGCGCGCACGCTTTGCGTACCGTCAAACAATCGTGTTGGCTGCAGACTGTGCGCATGCAGGTGCCTGCTCCTGCGCAGGCAGCTGAGCTTTCTTCGCTTCTTGCGACGCCTGCTGCGCCCTCGCCTGTCTGCTCTGCGCCAGTGTCGTGTTGACCGCTTCGGCCGTCTGCACGTGCGCGATTTTTGGAACGGCGCCGTCTTGCACTGCAAAGGCGCGCGAGCCGTCCTCGCTCAGGGCGATGTGATTGATGTGCTGGAGGCCGGCCTTTTGCGCAGCGACGGTTGCTGCGCCGGCCAGCTGATCGCTCTGCTTGTCGGGTGTGCGGCCCATGTTTCGATCCAGCTCCTAGACCGCTTTCCGGGCTTCGAGGTAGAGCGGAGTGCCTGGATGATTTTTGTCGCCAAGTTGCGGCTCGGTCTTTGCGCGCATCGCTTCGCCAAGCGTGTCCCTGGTGTGCGCTCCTGCGATGCCGTCGACCTTCAGATGATAATCACGCTGGAAAGCCTCGACGGCGTGGCGGGTATTGAGTCCGTAGTCGCCGTCGGCGGTCAGTTTGTGGCCGCCCACGCCGGTGTAGCCCAGCGCGTCCAGATTGTGTTGCAGGGTGCGCGTGTGCTGGGCGTTGCCTTCGCCACCTCGCTTATGTCCCAGCTTGCCACGCCATGCCTGGGCCGCGTCTTTGCGATCCTGCAAACCGTTGTGGCCACCATTGATGTCCTTGCAGGCAGCGGTGACGTCGGTCTGATGGCCGTTCCCAACGACGCGGGCATCCCAGTAGTGGAGGGCGATTTTGGCAGCGGTTTCAGGGTCGGCGGCGAGTTCGGGGTGGTTGACGAGATCCAGCCCCATTTCACGCCCGACATGTTTGTAGTTGTCGCGTCCCGTCAGCTGCACGTAGCCACGCCCGTGGTATCTGGCGCCATCGCCTGCCTCGGTATTACCCAGATTGAGCTTGCCTCAGGTGCCGCCGTAGATCTTGTTGGCGATCGCTCGGAGCCGCCAGCGGCAACCGCGTTGGCCTGTTCCAGCGTGTTCATGCCGTTGCGGCCGGGGAAAACATCGAGCAGGCGTTCACTTGAGTAGCTGAGATTTTCGTTCATGCGCGAGAAGCCGCCGCTTTCGACCTGCATCTGGCCCATGAAATTGGCCAGTTTCCGCGTGTCGGTGATGCCGTGATCCAGTGCCTGCTTCAACAGATAGTCAGCGTTGTCTTTGGGCGACATATCAATCTCCGATTGAGATGGGCGAAGGCGTGGCTTACTGGGTTTCAGGCAGGCCGCTGGACTCGATCTGTTGATCTTTTTTGAGGCGCAGGGTGGCGTCGATCAGCGAGTCATCGCTGGTTTCGGTGATGGCGGTCGAGCGGCAGGTCAGCTTCGTCGGGTTTTTTGATTTGTCCGACGACTGGACGATCACGCCGCCTTCGTACGATGCGCCGTCGCCGGAAATCGAATAGACGATGTATTTGTAACCGGCGTTGGCAAATGAGTAGGCGTAACCACCGGTATTGCCGGCAAAACCGAGGTGGGTGCGACTGAAGGCAGCGTTGTCGGCACCACCCGAGGCAGGTAAGCGAAGCTCGGGTGCGCCGGCGTGTCCGAACGCGTAGTAGAACGTCGGTTCGGCATCCGCTTTGCCTTGGGAGGCGCACATGGATGCGATCTTTGTGCCTTTGGCCAGCGGACACGAAAACACCACCTTGTCGCCCAAGCCGCACATGCTGGTCGGCGCAAGGTGCAGGGACGTGGTTGTATTGGCAGCCTTTTCTGCCGGCGGAGTGTTCGGAGACATGCGTTCGGCAGCGTGCTCGACAGCACCACTGGATGCGGTGATCGAGGGCACCCCTGCGCTGCAGGCGTACGAGAAAAGACACAAGGTGGCGACAGCAAGCGGACGACAGAGGGTCATGATCGCGGTCCTTGAAAGAGTGACAAGAGGTGGCAAGCGTTCAAGTCTGCGCAAACGGCGCGTTTTTTGATGTCAGCCTTTGCCGCGCAAAAGCACTGAGTTGGCAACCACCACTCAGGGACTGCCAGCCAACCAGTCCCCCAAACCAAAACTCTCCCGATGCCCCACATCTCCCCGGTGCCCCGCACACCATTCCTCAGCCGCCTTTCGCTCCAACTCCCGCAATGCCTGCAATTGCCGCAACCGGGTATCCGCCGCAGAATATCCATCCCGCACTGTCAACGCATCCTTCGGCGTGATCACATGCATGCGCAGCCGACGCAACCGGCGTACCTGAGAGCTAGGCACCAGGTACGTGCCTATCCGCCGCCGGGTCAGCGCGAGATCGCGCAGCTCGCGGCGGAAGGCGCTGGAGAACGAAAGTTGCGAAGAGAGCTCCGCGATATCGCGTGCGGTGAGCGGCACGGCGGTGCCGTCGAACGGTTGCAGCAACACACAGAGCAGATCGTCGCCGCCGACCGTGAGCAGCGGCTCCAGCGCGGGATTGCCGGCGTAGCCGCCGTCCCAGTAGGACTCGCCGTCGATCTCCACTGCCGCGAACCATTGCGGCAGGCAGGCCGAGGCGAGCAGGGCGTCATGGCTCAAGTGTTGGTTGACGAACAGTGTCAGCGCGCCATCGCGCACCCGCGTCGCCGCCAGGTTCAGCCGGATCGGTTCGGCCCGCAGCGCCTCGATATCGAAGGATTCCTCAACCAGTCCGCGCAGCGGGTTGGTGGTCAGCGGCGCGCGCGGCACTTTTGACCATAGCCCCGGATCGAGCACGCCCGCCGCGGCCACCCACCATCCGGCGACCACATTTTGCCGCGCCAGCGCTAGCCAAAAGGCCTCCAACGATGCTTTGGCCCCAGCCGCACCGTCGCGCTGCCAGCTCTGGGCCAGCGCCGCTGCATTCATTGCGCCGCTGCTGGTGGCGCTGATCAACTCGATTCCGAGCTCCGGCAGCTCCAGCAGGCGATCCAGCACGCCCCAGGTGAATGCGCCATGCGCGCCGCCGCCCTGTAAGGCCAGCTTGATCGGGACGGACTGGGCAATGTTGCGATGCAACATCGCATCTTCATTGGGTTCCTGGGACGCGTCAAGCGGCTTCGCCATGCACACGCCATCCGGGTGACTTCCAGCACTGACGAGCCACCTTGCATGCACGGACACTGGCGGCGGACCTTCATCCCGGGGTCGGGGGAACACGCCATGACAAATGAAAGCAAGCTCGCTCACTGGGCTGGCCTGGTCTATCTGGTGGTAGTTGTCACCGGCTTTTTCAGCCAGGGCTATGTGCCGGGGAAAATCGCAGCGCCCGGCGACCCGCAGGCTTTGCTTGCCAACATCGTGTCTCACGAGGCGCTGTTCCGCGCGGGCATCGCCGCTTTCATGCTGGAGCACATCACCTTTCTGGCGCTGCCGTTCCTGTTGTTTCAAATGTTCCGGGCGGTCCATCGCGGCGCGGCGGTGGCGATGGTGGTGCTGGCCGTGGTGGGTGTGCCGATCTCGCTGCTGGCCGTGTCTCATCGGCTGGATGCGTTGCTGCTGCTGACCCAGCCCCAGGGAATGCCGGTTGAGATGGCGCATGCGCTGGCCTGGCTGTCGCTGAAGTCGTACGCCAATGACATTGCCATAGCGAGCGTGTTCTGGGGCTTGTGGTTGCTGCCTTTTGGCTATCTGGTGATCAAATGCGGCCGGCTTCCGCGCGTGCTCGGCGCGCTGTTGATGCTGGGTGGACTCGGTTATCTAATCGATATCCTTGGTGAAGTGCTGCTGCCCGGCTATGCGCACATCGCCTTTTTCGACTACGTGCATCTGCCCGGGGCGCTGGGCGAGGTGGGGACGTGCCTCTGGCTTCTGGTGATGGGTATGCGGCCGCGTAGCGGGGAACAACGCTTTGGTGGAACAGGACGTGCCGCATGACCGCGACGCTATTGAGCGACATCAAGGTGCACGTGCGCTTCAAGCTCTCAGCGCTGTGGACGGCGCTGATGTTTTGCTACATCTACGGCGACTATTTCGGCCTGTACGTGCCCGGAAAATTGCAGGGAATGTTCGAAGGCAAAGGTCCGGTCGGGCCGGTGAGCGAAGGTTCGCTGGTCGGTACCGCTTTGCTGCTGGCAGTGCCGGGTGTAATGGTGCTGATGTCACTGCTGCTGTGGCCGAGGCTTTGTCGGTGGCTGAATATCGTCCTGGGCGTTTTCTACACCGCCATCATGCTGTTGACCATGCCGGGCGCGTGGTGGTTCTACATCACCCTGGGGTTGATCGAGGTGGTGCTGTCGCTGTCGATCGTGGTTTACGCGTGGCGCTGGCCCAAGGGCTGACGCATCGCGTCGATCACGGTGACGCCACCGTCTCGGGCGGTAGCGATGCCGCCGGCTTGAATGGCACCGCGGGTCCGAGCGCGAGGCCCTTGCGCCACAGCTTCAGTTGATCCTCGATGCCACGGCCGATGTCGATTTGCGGCTCGGACGGGGTGAGCTTGTCCCGTTTTTCCCAACGGGCGATTTCGCTGCTGGCCTGGTGGAACGCATCGACGAAGTTGTCGGTGCGGTTCAGCGCGTCGACCAGCCAGGCGTGGCCGAAGTAGGTGATGTCCGAATCGTTGCCGCATCCGAAAGAGCTGCGGTCGCTGCGGGCGGCGGTGAGAACCAGGGCGCCGGGTCCGCGCAGCGATGGAACGAAGCCGCCAGAGTAGCAGGCGTTGACCACCACGACCTTCCACTTGAAATGGTGGGCGGCGAGGATATCGGCCAGATCCGGTGCACCGATCTGATCCAGTGGCAGCGGATCCATGTCGACCAGCAAGGTGTGGTCGTGGCTGCCGTGGGTGGTGAGGTAGAGCAGCAGGACGTCCTGATCCGGCTGCATCACCTGCTGCAGGCCGGTCATTGCGGCTTCCAGATTGCTCCAGCTGGCCAGCGGTCGGGTGGTCAGGCTGGCTGGATTGTTTTCAAGGATCAGCGTGTGCGTCGTCGCGCCGAAACGGCGTGCGAACAGGGATGAAGTGTATTCGGCCTCATTGCGAAACACGTCCTCGGCGCCATCAGCGGCAAAGCTCACGACGTAAAGGTTGGGGCGCCCGGGCACACGGGGCGTGAGTTTTGTGAGGGCGTCACGCAGCATGCGCGGCTGGGCATAAAGCACCTGTTCCGGCGTCGGGGCCTGTTGCGGCCAGGCGTCGGCGTAGCCCCCGGATTCATCCGTATACCGCATCCCCGGCTCGGGCACGGCGGACGTTACTGGCGACGGGGAAGCCAGAGCGGGCTGGCCGGTGCCCGGTACGGTGCTCACCGAGTGCCGGCTGACCAGGAACGTCAACATGACTCCCGCGGCGAAGGCGAGCAGGACGGTCAGGATGCTGCGCATGGCTGGACCGTTGTCTCAGGCAGAGGGATGGATGCCGTCGAAATCGACGTACACGGGATGTCGTGGTGCTTCGGGCATGGGCTGTGATTCGCGGGTCAGCCAGCCGGTATGAAAGCCCGCCGCCTGCGCTGCATCGAGTTCCTCGACAATGTCGGAGAGAAACAGGATGTGCTGGGGCTGCTCTTCAATCGCTTCGGCGATGCGCGCATAGGACGCCGCTTCGCGTTTGGGGCCGGTCTCGGTATCGAAGTAGCCCGCGAGCAAGGGGGTCAGGTCGCCGGCATCGCTGTAACGGAAAAACAGCTGTTGCGCGCGGACCGAACCGGACGAATAGACATACAGGCGCAGTCCATCGGCGCGCCATTCGCGCAGCCGTGCGGCCACCTCGGGATATAGGTGCGCGCGGTAGTCTCCGGCCGTATAACCTTCTTCCCAGATCATTCCCTGCAGGGCTTTTAGTGCGGTGGATTTGCGGTCCTGATCGATCCATTGCAGTAATAGCTCGATGACATCCTGGCGGCTGGCCTCGATCAGGCCCGCTTCCTTGACGGCCTCGTGCAACCAGTGCTGCACTTCGGGCGTGTCGCCATGCGTTTCGATAAAGGCCGGGAGCCGCTTGCGTGCATACGGAAACAGCACGTCGCGAACGAAGCTGATCGAGCTGGTGGTGCCCTCAATGTCGGTGACGACGGCGCGGATTTCGGTCATGGTGCGACTACCTGTTGGACGACAAACTGTTGTAGAAGCCCGTTCGCGGGCGATGCTTTTGGTCGGGATTTGGGATTCGGGATTTGCAAGAGCATCGCCCGCGAGCGGGCTCCTACACGTTTTTTGTGGGTACCATGCGCGGGAACCGGCCAGCAACAGTGTCGCCGGTGAAGTTCGCCACCCAGCCGTCCTTGTTGGTGAACAGCCGGATGGCCACGAAATACGGCGATTCGCTCATGTCGAACCAGTGCCGCGTGCCATCGGGAACGCCGATCAGGTCGCCCTGTTCGCACAGGATGTCGTAGACCTTGCCATCGACATGCAGCGTGAACTGTCCCGATCCGGCGACGAAGAAACGTACCTCGTCCTCGCTGTGGGTATGTTCGCTGAGAAATTTCTCCCGCAGCGTGGTGCGATCGGGATGATCCGGCGTCAGGCTGATCACGTCGACCGCTTGATAGCCCTTGTCGGCCATCAGTCGGTCGATGTCGCCGCGGTAGGCGGTGATGACTTGCTCCTGACTGGCACCCGGCTCGATCGGCTGGCTGGCTTCCCATTGCTCGAAACGCACACCAATCTTGCTCAGTGCTTCGGCAATCGAGACGTGCTCGTCCAGCACGGCCAGGGGTGATTGGGGTCGGGATTCGTCGAAGATGCGCAGGCGGCTCATGATGCCCTCACTTTTTTCAGTTCAAGCTCGCAGTCGAGCAGGAATTCCAGCGCCTCCAGATGGCGCTCGGTCTCGGCCATGCTGCGGCCCCAGGTGTAGACGCCATGGCCATCGATCAGGTAGGCGTGCAGGGGTTTGCCGGCATCCAGCCAGGCATCGACCCGGTCGACCAGATCAGGCATGTGCTGGGTATTGGGGAATACCGGAATCTCGAGCACGCTCTCATGCGTGTCGTAACCGGTGATCGCCTTCTGCAACTCCCAGCCCTGCAGGCGGATCACGCCAACCTCGGCAAACAGTCGCGAGGCGACGCTCTGCGTACGGGAATGGGTGTGCAGCACTGCCTGCATTTCCGGCCAGTGGCGGTAGATTTGCGTGTGCAAGGCGGTTTCGGCGCTTGGCTTTGCCTCGGTGCCGACCGGCTTGCCAACCAAGTCGATCAGCATGATGTCGTCGCGGCCAAGTCGGCCCTTGTGGCGACCGGATACGGTGATCGCAGCATGATCATCGTCCACCCGCATCGAGAAATTGCTGCTCGTCGCCGGAGTCCAGCCGCAGGCGTCTAGTCTGCGTGCGGTCTCGGCAATGCTGTCCGCGCATGCTTCAAAAACGCTGGGCGGGATCGTGGCTGGCAGGACCTGAATCATGCTGTTTGGACGTCCAAATGGATGGGAATGATAACACGGGCCAGGCCTTGCCCTGATTTGAATGAGAGCCATTCTCGCAAGTCAGCAAAAATTTCATTTACAGGCGTAAGATCGTCGGGAGTCCAGCGCAGGGTGCGTTGGAAAACTACCGACGGAGGCTTGCCCATGTCGAAAGAACAAGATACCGAATCGCGTCGCCGATTCCTCAAGATAGCTGCTGGCACCACTGCTGCCGCTGTCATGGTGGGTGGCCTTCCACGATTTGCGCGCGCTGCGGACCTGCCACCCTTGACGTCGGCAGATCCGACCGCCAAAGCTCTGGGTTATGTCGAGGACGCCAGCAAGTCGGACAATGCGAAGCACACGGCGGGCTCCAATTGCGCCAACTGCCAGTTCTATACCGGCGGACCCACGGGGCGCGGACCGTGCCAGCTGTTCCCCGGCAAATCGGTGAACGCCAAGGGCTGGTGCGTATCCCATTCGCCCAAGAAAGCCTGATCGCAATCACATGTCGCAGAAAGGCCGGCGTCAGCCGGCTTTTTTGTGGGTGCGCAGAGCGTCCGTCACCGGCTTAAGTATTGCCCGGGGAGTGTGCAGCAAGGAGAGAGGCGTGACATCGAATAAAGGTGCGGCCCGATGAATCAGGCTGAGGAGCTACCCACCTGACCCACCGAGCCACGATCCGGGGTCCACTGCCAAGTGATCAACCCGCGGACTGAGGATGATACTCCCGCGGTTGGAAAATGCGCGCCCGGCGAGCAGGCTTAACTTGAAAAATTCTCGTTAAGCTCAATCTAAACAAGTACTTGCTAGCGTGATGTGCTGCGCTTTTGTGCGTCTCGTCACAAAATGTGCTGTCTTCAGCGAAATGCGACGTTGGAGACTTTTGCCATCATTTGCATGACTTTTGGCGCGCTTCGCAGGAGAAGCCGGCGCTTCTCACTTAAGGCTCCTGCTGCCTCAGCAGGCTGTGCCGGCGTCCATAGAGGAAGTAAATAGCCATACCAAGCAGCGTCCAGATGCCCAGGATGGCCCAGTTGAACCAGTCCAGGCTGAAAAGCAGGGCGAAGCAGCTGCCCACGCCTGCGAGGCAAGTGAACCAGACCCAGGGCACGCGGAAGGTGCGCGGCATTTCGGGCATCGTGTGACGCAGGATCAGCACGCCTGCGCAGACGGCCGAGAAGGCGATCAGGGTTCCCATCGATGTGAGATTGGCCAGCAGATCGAGCGGAAAGATGGCGGCCAGGAGTGCAATCATTGCGCCGGTGATCAGCGTGTTGATGTGCGGCGTGCGATAGCGTGGATGCACCCTGGCAAACACCTTCGGCAGCATCCCGTCGCGCGCCATGATCATGAAGATGCGCGGCTGCGCGATGATCATCACCAGGATCACCGAGGACAACCCGATCATCGCGCCGATCTCCACGATCAGCCGCAACCAGTCCAGTTCCGGATGAGCAGCTACCGCCGTGACCACCGGCTCGGACGTATCGAGCATGGTGTACGGCACCAACCCCGTAAGTACCGCGGCCATCGCCAGATACAGCACGGTGCAGATCACCAGTGACACCAGAATGCCGAAGGGCAGGTCGCGTTGCGGATTCTTGCATTCCTGCGCGGCAGTGGACGTGGCCTCAAAACCGATGTAGGCGAAAAACACCATCGCCGCACCGCGCATGATGCCGGACCAGCCGTACTTGCCATCGCCCTGTGGCTCGGGAATGAACGGGTGCCAGTTCTCCGGGTTCACGTAGCGATAGCCGGCGATGACGACGATCACGATCAGTCCCACCTTGACCAGCACCATCACGGCGTTGAGTCCGGATGATTCGCGGATACCGCGGTAGCAAAGCCAGGTGAGTGCCAGCACGATGGCAACTGCGGGCATATTGAACAGGCTGCCGGTGGCTACCAAGTGCCCGTCGGTGAAAGCCAGCGGCGCTTGAGTAAGCGCCCTGGGCAGGTGAATGCCCATGTGATCGAGCAGACTGGTGAAATATCCCGTCCAGCTGGCGGCCACGGCGGAAGCGGAAATGCCGTACTCGGCCACCATGTTCCAGCCAATGAACCACGCGGCCAGCTCGCCCAGCGAGGCGTAGGCGTAGGAGTAGGAGCTGCCGGAAATCGGAATCAGGGTGGCGAACTCCGCGTAGCAGAGCGCGCTGAAACCGCTGCAGATGGCCGCAATCACAAACGACATCAACACCGCCGGGCCGGCATGCTCGGCCGCTGCAGTACCGGTAACAACGAAGATGCCGGTACCGATGACGGCGCCGATGCCCAGCGCGGTTATTCCCCATGGGCCCAGCGTGCGGCGCAGGGCCGGGCCGTGGGCACTGTCGTCATTGGTGAAGTCGGTCTTGCGGGCGAGCAGCTGCTTGAGCATGGGCAATCATCTTTGGAGGCGGGGCGTCGGCTTGTGTTCGACCTTCAACATTGAAATGGCCGGCGCGAGTGCGCCGGCCATCATGTATCAGAGGCTGCTTTGGCGCAGCTTGCTGTGTCGGTAACCGTAAAAGCCGTAAATCAGGAAGCCGATCACGATCCAGCTGATCAGCAGCGGCCAGCGCACTTCAAAGGCCTGCCAGAACAGAAACAGGCAGGCAACGGCGCCGAGCGGGCAGACGACCCACGGCAGCGGTACGCGGAACGCACGCGGCAAATCCGGGCGGGTGCGACGCAGTACCAGAACGCCGATGCAGACGGTGGCGAAGGCCAGCAGCGTGCCCATCGACACCAGATCGCCCAGCACATCCACGGGGAACAGGCCGGCGAGAACAGCCGCGATGAAGCCTACGATGATCGTGCCGATATACGGCGTGCGATGCTTCGGATGCAGCTTGCCCAACGCCTTCGGCATCAGGCCGTCGCGCGACATCGAGTAGAAGATGCGCGGCTGACCCATGAGCATCACCAGTACCACCGAACTCAAGCCGGCGAGCGCTGCGAAGACGACGAGGATCTTCAGGGTATTCAGCAAGTGGCTGGCGCTGGCGCCGGCTGGAGTGCTGAGTACGTAGTTGATCGCGGTAGCCACCGGCTCAGGCGTGTTCAACAGGCGGAACGGTGCCACGCCAGTCATGGTGGCGCACATGGCGATGTACAACACGGTGCAGATCAACAGCGAGCCAAGGATGCCGATCGGCATGTCGCGCTGGGGATTTTTTGCCTCACCGGCCGCGGTGGATACGGCGTCAAAGCCGATGTAGGCGAAGAACACCAGCGTTGCGCCGCGATACACGCCGGACCAGCCGAATTTCGAACCGCCTTCGTTGGCCGGAATGAACGGATGCCACAGTTCCGGGTGGATGTAGTTGAACATCACGATCAGGAACAGCACGATCACGATCACCTTGATCGCCACGATGATGGCGTTGACCGTCGCCGACTGGGTGATGCCGCGGTAGCAGAGCCAACTGATCGCCGCAACGATGGCGATCGCCGGCAAGTTGATCAGCGCACCGGTGGACACCAGGTGTCCGGCTTCGTTGAATGTGAGCGGCGCCGAGGAAAGCGCCGCCGGCAGGGTGAAGTTCAGCCCGGTTGCCGAAGTCAGCATACGCAGCATTTCATTGAAGTAGCCTGACCAGGCCACGGCGACCGTGGAGGCAGCGAACAGGTATTCCAGCACCAGGTTCCAACCGACAAACCAGGCCACTAATTCACCCAGCGTGGCGTAGGAGTACGAGTAGGCACTGCCGGACACCGGCAGCATCGCGGCGAACTCGGCGTAGCACATGCCGGCCAGACCGCAAGCAAAGGCCGCAAGAACGAAGCTGATCATCAGCGCCGGGCCGGCAAATTGGGCGGCAGCCGTGCCGGTGATGGCGAAGATGCCGGCGCCGATGACCGCACCGATGCCGAGCATGACCAGATGACGTGCGGTCAATACCCGTTTGAGGGTGACCTCACCTTCGGGGCCGCCTTCGACGGGTTCGCCTGCGTCGACATGAGGCATCGCCTCAATGGCGTGAGTGGCAAAAAGACCTTTTATCATCGAGCTCCCCTCAAGTAGTGTTGCCCGCTTCCACTCTAGGGTGGTGGATAACCGGACGAATCAGCATCGGCGGGCCAACATAGCCCAGCGGTAAAAGTTGTACAAGCTTCGTTCAGGTGGCACGCAGCGGCCTGTCGAAGCGCCTTCATTTATGACTAAGGATCAGTATGCAGCAACCCAGTATCTTTACCGTCGACACGCTTCAACGCTACCGTGACCAATGGCACGGAGAGGACGACACCATCGCCCGATTCGAGGCATTTCTCGAGGCGCACAGCGATGCTTTCGCGCGCAGCAATCGGGTCGGGCACTTTACCGGTTCGAGCTGGCTGGTCAGCGAAGATGGTGAGCGCGTGCTGCTGATGCATCACCGAAAGCTGGATCGATGGCTGCAACCTGGCGGACACGCGGATGGCGAAGCCGACCTGGCCGGCGTTGCCTTGCGTGAGGCGCAGGAAGAAACCGGTGTGGCCGGTCTACGCGTGGACAATGTCGTATTCGATCTCGACCGTCACCTCATTCCAGCGCGCGGTGACGAACCCGAACACTGGCATTACGACGTGCGTTACGTTGTTCGTGCGGGCACGGACGAACGCTTCGTGGTCAACGCCGAATCACATGCACTGGCATGGCAACCAGTGATCGAGGTCGCCAGCGATGAAAGCCTCGATGCGTCCCTGCAGCGCATGGCGCGCAAGTGGCTCTCGCTGTTGTAGAAGCGCGCTGGCGCGCGATGCTTCTGCTCTGGCGCCACAACCAAAGCATCGCCCGCGAGCGGGCTTCGACGTAGACCTTTCCGGTGCGGCATTCGATCTCGACCGTCACCGCATTCCCGCGCGGGGCGATCAACCCGAACACGGGTATTTCGACGTGCGTTACGTTGCTCGTGCGGGCGCTGACGAGCGATTCGTGGTGAACACCGAGTCGCGCGCTGGCATGGCGACCGATGGCCGAGGTGGCCAACGATGAAAGCCTCAATGCATCGTTGCGGCACATGGCGCGCAAATGGTTGTCACTGTTGTAGGAGCGCACCCTGTGCGCGAATGCTCTTGGCGACACGAGGTAGAGCGATCGCGCACAGGGTGCGCTCCTACAGGTATTTCTGCGGCGCGGGATTGAGGTGGCCGCAGGCGTCGCAGGTGCGGGCTTCGAGCGAGCCGTAGAAGCGATCGAAGACCGGTGGAAAATCGTTTTCTATGCTGTCCAGCACGAAGTGCTCCTCGAACAGCTTGTGATTGCAGCGCTCGCAGAACCAGAGCAGGCCGTCTTTCTCGTGCGGCAGGCGTCGACGTTCAATCACCAGGCCGATCGAAGCGGGCATGCGTTGCGGCGAGTGCGGCACGCGCGGCGGCAGATAGAACATCTCGCCGGCGCGGATCGGGATATCGCGCGCCTGGCCATCGTCCTGCACCTTGAGCACCATCTCGCCCTCGATCTGGTAGAAAAATTCCGGGCCTTCGTCGAGGTGATAATCGGTGCGCGCGTTGGGGCCACCAACGATCATGATGATGAAGTCGCCATCGACAATGCATTTGTTGCCGACCGGCGGTTTCAGCAGGTGACGGTGTGCGTCGATCCAGCGATGAAGATCGAGCGGTGCCAGCAGGGCCATGCGCGTTGCTCACTAAAAACAGGACAACACCATAGCGCTGCGGCGGACGCAAAAAAAGCCGCCCCGGCGGTGAGACCGGGGCGGTAAGGATGTTTCGGGGAACGCTTGTGGTTACGGCATCAGCACTTTGTCGATCACGAAGATCACGCCGTTGGACTGATTCACGTCCGCAATGGTGATGTTGGCAACGTTGCCCTTGTCGTCGGTGACGGTCCACTTGTGGTGCTTGTAGCCGACGGTGATGGAATCACCCTCGACGGTCTTGAGCATGGTCTTGCCACCGCCAGCCTTGGTTGCCTTGGCCAGATCCTTTGACGTCATCTTGCCTGCCACCACGTGGTAGGTGAGGATCTTGGTCAGCGTGGCCTTGTTTTCCGGCTTCAGCAGATTGTCGACTGTGCCAGCAGGCAGAGCGGAGAACGCTTCGTTGGTCGGCGCAAACACCGTGAACGGACCGGCGCCCGACAGCGTGTCGACCAGGCCGGCAGCCTTGACGGCGGCAACGAGCGTGGTGTGATCCTTCGAGTTCACGGCGTTCTCGATGATGTTCTTCGACGGAGACATTGCTGCGCCGCCGACCATCACGGTTTTCTGCGAGCCCATCGAATCCATCTGGCCGGCCATCGCCATCGGTACGGTTGCGGCAGTGGCCAATGCCATCGACAGACCGATGGCGAGGGTACGCATGCTGGTTTGAATCTTCATGAGGTGTTCTCCAAAGTTTCCCGCTTCGCGGACTGGAAGCGTTTAGACATACGGCCCTCATGCGCAGCCGGATGCATAGTTCCCTGGACGGTTCAGCAGAATGAAATGTACGTGATGAACGTGCAGCTCTTTCGAGGGGCAAGCCAGCGCTGCGATCAGACCTCGAGCGTGGCAAGGTCGCCTTTTTCTTCCAGCCATGCCTTGCGATCGCTGGCGCGCTTCTTGGCCAGCAGCATGTCCATCAGCTTGGCGGTGCCGTCCTCGTCGCTGATGGTGAGCTGTACCAGTCGACGCGTGTCCGGATGGATGGTCGACTCGCGCAGCTGCGGCGGATTCATCTCGCCCAGACCCTTGAAGCGGGTCGTGTTGATGGCGCCCTTCATCTTCTCCCGCTCTATGCGTTGCAGCATGGCCTGCTTTTCGCCCTCGTCCAGGCAATAGAAAACCTGCTTGCCGACATCGACGCGAAACAGCGGCGGCATCGCCACGAAGACATGGCCTTCGCGCACCAGCTTTGGGAAATGTCGCAGGAAAAGGGCCGCCAGCAAAGTGGCGATGTGCAAGCCGTCAGAGTCCGCATCGGCCAGGATGATGACCTTGCCGTAGCGCAATCCGGACAGATCGTCCTTGCCCGGATCACAACCGATCGCGATCGCCAGGTTGTGCACTTCCTCAGAGGCGAGCACCGAGGTCGATTCCACTTCCCAGGTGTTGAGGATCTTCCCGCGCAGCGGCAGGATCGCCTGAAAGTCCTTGTCGCGAGCCTGCTTGGCGCTGCCACCGGCGGAGTCGCCTTCGACCAGGAACAGTTCAGTGCGGGACAGATCGGTCGCGGTGCAATCGGCCAGCTTGCCGGGAAGCGCCGGGCCCTGAGTGATCTTCTTGCGCACGATCTGCTTGGCGGCTTTCAGGCGCGCGCTGGCGCGTTCGATTGCCAGCTGCGCGATGCGTTCGCCGGTGCTGGTGTTCTGGTTGAGCCACAGGCTGAAGGCGTCGTGGATGACGTTCTCCACCATGCCGGCGGTCTGGCGGGAGGACAGCCGCTCCTTGGTTTGGCCCGCGAATTGGGGGTCCTGCAAACGAACCGACAATACAAAAGCCAGCCGCTCCCAGACATCCTCTGGCGCGAGCTTGACGCCGCGCGGCAACAGATTGCGGATGTCGCAGAATTCGCGAATCGCCGTGGTCAGGCCGGTGCGCAAACCGTTGACGTGGGTGCCGCCTTGCGCAGTGGGAATCAGGTTGACGTAGCTCTCCTGCACCAGGTCGCCTTCCGGCAGCCACGCAAGCGCGACTTCCAGACCTTCCACGTCGCGCGCCATGTGATGCACGAACAACTCACTCGGCAGCGTTTCGTTGCCGTCGAGTTCGCCGCGCAGGTAGTCGCGCAGGCCGTCCTCGTAATGCCACTCGATCACTTCTTCGCTGGCTTCGTCGGTGAGCTTCATGAGCAGCCCGGCGCACAGGACGGCTTTCGCACGCAGCAGATGCTTGAGTTTGCCCAGCGAAATCTTCGGCGAGTCGAAATACTTCGCCTCCGGCCAGAAGTGCAAGGTGGTGCCGGTACGCCTCTTGCCGACGCTGCCGATCACTTCCAGCGGGCTGACGCAGTCGCCATGCTCGAACGCCATGGCGTATTCCGAGCCGTCACGGCGGATGTTCACCTCGACCCGATCGGACAGCGCATTGACCACCGAGACACCGACGCCGTGCAGACCGCCGGAAAAGTTGTAGTTCTTGCCGCTGAACTTTCCGCCCGCATGCAGGCGGGTCATGATCAGCTCCACACCGGACACGCCTTCCTCGGGATGAATGTCCACCGGCATGCCGCGGCCATCGTCGCTGACCGACACCGAGCCATCAGTGTGCAGCGTCACTTCAATCGATTTGGCGTGGCCGGCCAGCGCCTCATCCACCGAGTTGTCGACCACCTCCTGCACCAGATGATTCGGGCGGGTGGTGTCGGTGTACATGCCGGGGCGGCGTTTGACCGGGTCCAGGCCGGAGAGGACTTCGATGTCGGCGGCGTCGTAGCGACTGCTCATGCGTG